>JBGTLX010000196.1:0-10148 GCA_041743855.1 Rhizobiaceae bacterium
GGCGCGGCCGATGGCGTAGAGAACCTTCGCGCGCTCGTAGCCGGAACGCGCGCTCCAGGCCGGCAGGGCTTTCGCCCCGGCAGTCACCGCCGCATCGACATCGGCCGCGCCGGCGTCGGAGATTTTTGCCAGCAGTTTTCCCGTCGCCGGATCGTTGGTGTCGAAGGTTTTCGCGCCCGCAGCCGCCTTCCAGCCGCCGCCGATGAACAGCGCTTTGCCGAAATCCCGCCCGGCCAGCCAGGCGTCGGCCTCGTTGCGGGCCTCGGGCGCCGGGGCATAGTCCATCGCGGCATAGCGTTCTAGAATGTTCATTTTTCCTCCCGACGGCTCAGCAGGCGCTTTTTGAGATTCGCGTCAGGCCGAGGCGAAATGGTGGGTTTCGAGAACCGAAGCGGAGCGCACATTTGAGTACGTGAGCATCGGAAGCGCAGAAAGCCGCCATTTGCAGGCCGCATGACGTGAATATTTAAGCCATCGCATGGCGGTGATTGGCCGAGTAACGCCCGGTCAGATGATGTTCGAGCTGGCGCTCGATGTCGGTCAACAGGCTCGACGCGCCGAAGCGGAACAGTTCCGGCTCCAGCCAAGGCCGCCCAAGCTCTTCTTTCATCAGGACTAGCCAGTCGAGCGAGGCTTTTGCGGTCGAGATGCCACCGGCCGGCTTGAACCCGATGAGAAAGCCGGTGTGCTCGAAATAGGCGCGAATGGCGCGCACCATGGCCAGCCCCACCGGCAGCGTCGCGTTTGTGCTTTCCTTGCCGGTCGAGGTTTTGATGAAATCCGCGCCCGCCATCATCGCCACCATTGAAGCCAGCGTCACATTGCGCAAAGTGGAGAGGTCGCCGACGCCGAGAATGACTTTAAGGTGCGCCTCGCCGCAAGCCGCGCGCATGGCCACGATCTCATCGTACAGCTCCCGCCATTTCGCGCCGAACACCAGCCCGCGCGGGATGACCACGTCGATCTCGTCGGCCCCGGCGGCCACCGAGGCCTCGATCTCGGCGATGCGGGTTTTGAACGGCGCGAGGCCGTGCGGAAAGGCGGTCGAGACCGCGGCGACATGCACGGCCGTCCCTTTCAGCGCGTCGACGGCGACAGCCACGAACGGGTGATAGACGCAGACCGCCGCCGGACGAATCTTTGTGTCCCCAAGGCCGAGACAGTCTGAAATGTCCTTGCGCAGCGGGTTAACCGCCTTGGCGCACAGCCGCCGCACGCGCTCTTCGGTATCGTTGGAGTTCAGCGTCGTCAGATCCATCAGCGAGATGGCTTTGAGCAGCCAGGCGGCCTGGTTGTCAGCCTTGATCGAGCGGCGCTTGGTCAGGCTCGCCGCGCGCCGCTCCAGCGCCGAGCGGTTGACGTTGCGCATCGATTCCAGAAAGCCGAAATCGAGCGCCATGCCGGGATTGCGGGCGATGCCGTGGTTGGCCACGGCCGGCGCGTTCGCCGCCGTCAGCGCGTGAATCGGCGTCGCCTGGCTCACATGCGCTGTTGCCTCACGGAGCTTGCCCGTCATCTGGCTTTCCTTTCCTCGGCCACGTCGCGTTCTTTCGTCCGGCCGCGCTCCCGCCGTTCATGACCAGAATAGGCCGCATCCAGCCTGGTTGCCAGTCCGGCGGCAAGGGTGTGTAGAGATTCGCGTCCGGCAGAGTCGAAATGGTGGGTTTCGAGAACCGAAGCGGAGCGTACTTTTGGGTACGTGAGCATCGGAAGCGTAGAAATCCGCCATTTGCAGACCGGCATGGCGTGAATGTCAGCACACCCTTTCATCCCACCCCGACATAGCGCCTCACCATGGACGGGTCGCCGCGCAACTGCTCGACGCCGACAGTCTCCCGGTTGCGGCCGTTCTCGATGAAGGCGATGCGGTCGGCGAGCGCGAGCACGGCGTCGACGCGCTGTTCGACCAGGATCGTCGAGACGCCGCGCTTGCGCAACGCGCTTATCGTGTCGCGGATTTTCGCGATCATCGACGGCATCAGGCCTTCGGTCGGCTCGTCGAGCAGAAGCACGTCCGGTTCGAGGCAGAGCGCGCGCGCCATGGCCAGCATCTGCTGCTCGCCGCCCGACAGCGTGCTCGAGCGCTGCTTCAGACGGTCGCGCAGCAGCGGAAACAGGTCGAGCACAGTGTCGCGCACGGCCTTTCCCTTGCCCCGCGCCATCAGCCCGATCTCGATGTTTTCGGCCACCGTCATCTCGGCGAACAGCCGCCGTCCCTGCGGCACATAGGCCACGCCCGCCTTGGGAACCTCGTGCGGGTCGAGCGCGGTCAGTTCCTTGTCTCCAAATCGGATCGAGCCGGAACTTGGCCGAACGAGACCCATGACGGCCTTCAGTGTCGTCGTCTTGCCGGCGCCGTTGCGGCCGAGCAGGCAGAGCACCTCCCCTTTTTTCAGCTTGAGGTCGAGCGAATGCAGAACCGGCGTCTCGCCGTAGGAACAGTCGAGGCCGGTGATGGTCAGCGCGTCAGCCATCGGCCATCGTCCCCAGATAGGCGCGCTGCACCTCGACATTTTCCCTTATCTGCTCCGGCGGACCTTCGGCCAGGATTTTGCCGGCATTCATCACCGTGATGCGGTCGGCAAGCTCCATCACCACCTGCATGTTGTGCTCGATCAAGAGCACGGTCGCGTCGCGCGCGATCTCGCGGATCAGGGCGATGAAATTTTCGATTTCGCCGTCCGACAAGCCCTGCGTCGGCTCGTCGAGGATCAGCAAGCGCGGTTTTAGCGCCAGTCCCATCGCCACCTCCAGCAATCTCTGATGCCCGTAGGCGAGCTGCCCGGCGACGGTTTGCTCGCGGCCGGCAAGACCGGTGCGGGCGAGCGCCGACGTCACACCCGCATGCACCTGGGCCCGGGCACGGCTGTGGCCAGGCCTGCGCTGCACCGCCAGCGCCACATTGTCGGAGGCGGTCAGATTGGCAAAGACGCTGGTGATCTGGAACGTGTAGGCGATGCCGCGTCGCACCCGGTCATGAGCCGGCAGATTGGTGATGTCGCCGCCGTCGAAATGGATGATTCCGGAAGACGGCTCGACGCGGCCGCAGACGAGACCGACGAAGGTGGTCTTGCCCGCGCCGTTGGGGCCGATGAGGGCGCGGATCTCGCCCGGCATCAAGGTGAAGTCGACGCCCTCGACGGCTTTGAGGCCGCCGTAATTTTTCCCGAGGTTCTTGGTGGTGAGCAGCGGCGTCACGGCAGCCAGCCGAGCCAGCGCTGGCGGATCGTGCCGAGCACGCCCTTCGGAAAATAGAGAACCAGCAGGATCAGCGCCGCGCCGACGACCAGCATGTAGGCCGAGGTGTGGCCGCTGACGATGTCGACGACATAATACATGAACACGGTGCCGAGCAGCGGCCCGAGCGTCGTCGCGGCGCCGCCCAGCAGCACCCAGAGCAGCGGCAGGATGGAATATTGCACCGAGGCGAAGGTCGAGCCGACATAGCCGAACAACAGCACATAGGCGGCACCCGCCGCCGCGCAGATGCTGCCCGAAACGACCATCGCGACGAGCTTGTTGGCGAAAGTGTCGTAGCCGAGCATCTTCGTGCGCTCCTCGTTCTCGCGAATGGCGACGAGCACGCGGCCATGCGCGGAGCGCACGATCGAAAGCGTCACGATCAGCACGATCGAAAACAGCGCGAGCGCCGCCAGATAGCGCGTCGCCGGATCGGTGAGATCGAGCCGGACATCCCCGATCGTGATCGCGCGCACCTCCTGCGACAGCACCAGTCCTTCGTCGCCGCGCGTCCAGGTTCCGAAATAGAGGATGAGGAGGAAAAAAATCTGCGCGAACATCATGGTGACGATCATGAAGGCGACGCCGGTGGTGCGCAGCGCCAGCAAGCCGATGACCAGCGAAAGCGCCGCGCCGGCGGCGAGGCCCGCCGCGAAACCCGACGTCATGCCCCAGCCGAGATGGGTGACGGTCAGTCCCGCGCCATAAAGTCCGGCCGAAAAGAACATGGCGTGACCGAGGCTGAGCAAGCCGGCATAGCCGAACAAAAGATTGTAGCCCATGGCGAAGACAGCGAGCACCATGATGCGGGCCAGCACGCCGTGATGATAGGCCGGCAGCACGAAATTCAGCGCGAAAAGAAGGGCGATGACCGCGACATGCAGCGCGATCGCCTTGGTGGAACCGTTGGCTTGCCTCATCGCGCCGGCGTCCCAAACAGGCCCTGCGGCCGGAAAACCAGCACCATGGCGACCACCAGCGTGGCGATAATCTTGGCCAGCGTCGGCGAGAAAAACACCGAGATGACGCCGTCCGAAACGCCGATCAGAAGTGCAGCGACGACCGTGCCGCGCAATGAGCCGAGACCGCCGATGATGACCACGATGAAGGACAAAAGCAGCGGGTCGCGCCCCATCAGATAATGCGCCTGGCTGATCGGCGCGATCAGCACTGCGGCGACTGCGGCCAGCATCGCGCCGGCCGCGAACACGCCCGCATAAACCCGGCCGACCGGGATGCCGAAGGCCTGCGCCGTCTCCGAGTCGTATTGCGTGGCGCGCATGACAAGGCCGATCCGCGTGCGGGTCAGCACGAACCAAGTGAGGCCGAGCAGCAGAACAGACGCTGCGATGACGAACAGCTTGTAGCCGGAATAGCCGAACCAGGGCAGCAGGATGCGGTAGTTGAACGGCGCCTCGACCGGCCGCGCTTCCGGCCCATAAAAACTCAGCGCCAGTTGCTGGATAATGTAGAGCATGCCGATCGTGGCGACGATGGTCGCCTCCGGGTTATAATTCAGCCGGCGCAGCACCAGCCTTTCGGCAAGGAGCGCGACCGCGCCGACGATCAGCGGGGCAATGATCAGCGCCGCGAGGAAACCGGTAGCCGGATGGCCCCCGAGCGCGGTGGAAACCGCCCAGGCCAGTACCGCGCCCAGCATGAAGAATTCGCCATGCGCGACGTTCACCACCCGCATGACGCCGAAGACCAGCGACAGGCCGAGCGCCGTCAGCGCCAGCACGGCTGCGGTGACAAGCCCTTCGAGCGTGGCCAGCAGGAGGTGGGGTCCGAAGGCCATTCAGGCGTTGCCGTCCGGCTCGGGCGGCCACTGGCGGGAGGTGTGAACCAGCGCTAAAATTGAGACGGTTTCGCCTCTGATCTGGTACAGCATTCGATAACTGGGGTGCGATATGAATTCGCGTGTGCTTGAAAGCGCCCCAAGTTTGCCCGCATACGGTGAACTCCTGAGCAGCGCAGCCGCTGCATGAAAGCGATCATTCATGCGTTGTGCAGCTTGAGGATTGGTTAGCGCGATGTAGTTAATGATTTCCTTGAGATCATGCTTGGCGCCGGCCGTCCATTCAACCTTCACGCACGCCTCTTTTGGCTCTTGCGTTCGAGGTCCGCGATCAGAAGCTTCATTTCAGCCGCCACTTCTTCGTTCGTGAAAACCTGGCCTGCCTCGATCTGTGCGCGCGATCTTACCACCTTCCGACGGAGAAATTCGACGTACTCTCGATCCTGCTCGACGTAATCGCGCATGAACTCGCGCACAATCTGCGACGCAGGACGGTCCACCGCCTCCGCCGCCGCCATGAACGCCTCGCGGAGTTCCGGCTCCAGCTTCATCGTAAAGACAGCTTCTTTTCCCATGCGGTTGCTCCTATAGATCTACCGACGAAGTATATACGTCGTCAGTACCAACTGCCAAGCGGCATGTTAGACCGTGGCGGCATCCATCGATGTTTGGCTATGGGAGCACGGCTACGCTGAACCGCTTTTTACAGCGCCATCGTCGTGTAATCGCCCTCCGGCTCGTACATGCCGTCCTCGATCTTGGTTTTGTGCACCACGGTCAGTTTGCCGCCCTCGACCTTGGAAATGTTCTGGCTGCCGAAACACTGGTGGATCTTGCCGTTGAAGGTTTTTGCGCCCTGCGGGTGCTCCGGCCCTTCGGCGAATTCGGTCAGCGCCTCCGTCGCCTCGACCAGTTTTGCGCGGTCTTCCGGACTTTTGTAGCCGCTGTCTTCCATCGCCTTCTTGATGACGTAGAGCGTTTCCCAGCAGCCGAACATGTGGGCGGCGGTGGACACGTCCTTCGGGTCGCCGACCGCCGCGCCGTTGTCGTCGATGCCCACGGCGGCCCGGTAAGCTTTCTGCGCTTCGGAATCATCGGCCTGCGCATAGCGCGGCGAGCCTTCCCAGAAATGGCTGCCGTCCAGGAATTCGAGGCCGGGGCTGTTGATGTCGACGGCTTCCAGCGAGTCGATGAAGCCGAAAAGCTCCGGCCGGTTCGAGCCATAAAACTCGCCGAGTTCTTTCACGAATGTCAGCACCGCCGGCCCGACCATGACGTGGTAGATCACCTCGGTCTCGGCCGGGATCTGCGGAAAATACTTGGTGAAGGAGCTTTCCGTTGGTGGGATGCCGATCTGGGCGATCACCTCCGCGCCCTGCGCGGCGAGCGCCGGCGGCAGGTAATCGCGATGATCGTAGCCGAAGGCGAAGTCCGGGAAGATCATCGTCACCTTCTTGCCGGCATTGGCGGCGATCCACGGGGCCGTCGCGATGACCTGGCTTTTCACGTCGGTGATGCCGGGCTGGAAGACGTAGCGGTTGAGTTTTGTGGAGGCGACGTGATGGCCTTCGCTGACCACATAGTAGGGCAGCTTTGCCTCGCCGGCGGCCGGCGCGGAGCCGATGACGACATGCGAAAACAGCGTGCCATAGGCGATATCGACCTTGTGCTGCGTGGCGAACTTGCCGACCACTTCCGCGCCGCGGCCAGGATCGGTGCCGTCATCCTCGACGACGATCTCGACCTGCCTTCCATTGATGCCGCCGGCGTCGTTGATCGCCTTGACCGCCGCATTCGTGGTCTTCTCGTACCAGCGGCCATAGGCCGCTCCGATGCCGGTGCGGTGCGCCTGGAAGCCGATTTTTATGGGCGCGGAACTTTGCGCTTGCGCATAGCGGACGAAGCCCGGACCGGCGACGAGGCCGGCGCTCGCGGCAAGACCTTTCAGCGCGGTGCGGCGGGTCAAATTCAGGCCGGATTTTTTGAGAAAGTCGCTCATGCCGGTTCCCCTTGTTCAAATGGAAATTTGCCGACTCTCAACCGTAGCGTCGGCCATTTCAGGCAGCAAAAAATCGCATGTGTGCAAACTAAATCACCAAAGGTAAGGCGTGACAATAGAGCGCCCGCTCCCTTAGCCGGCGGTGGGGGTGGACAACAGCCAGAGCCCAAAAACCGTATAGGCGACCATCAGGATGGTCAGCGGAATCTGGCCTATTATGGCCTGGCGCGGGCCGTCGTGCAGCCGATGGGAAAGACGATGCGCGATGACGACCGCCAGTATGTGACCGCCGACGATCGCGGCGGCCTGAAAATTCCAGATCGCCCAGGCGGCCCATGAGCCCATCGCCACGCCGGCGCTGACATGCATCTCCGCCGTGCCGAACAGATTCCAGCCGCGCGCGAACGGATCGGAGAGTGCGACCAGCGCATATTGCCCGTTGACCAGCAGCGCGGTGAGATAGTGCGAAAAATGGTAGGCGAGCGCGATCGGCACGATCGACCAGATCATAAGCCCGGCGGCGTCGAAGAACGGCGCGCGGCTGGCTGTCATCCGCTCGCCGGCGAGTACCGCGACAAAATAGACGCCGGCCAGCGCCACGAACGCCATCAGCAACCCGACGCCGTTGACCACCATTAGCGCAGAACGTCCCGGATAGTCGAGCGGGTTGATGCCGTTCGCGCCCAGCCAGAAGAAGGTTTTCGAAAAGCCGTCGAAGGAAACCGAGCTGAGCGCCAGCAGCAGGAACAGCGTCCCGCTCAGGATTAGCGGCGTAACGGCCGCCAACTTTGCGCCTGGCCAGCCAAAGCGAAGCCGCTGGCTCCGCTGCACGATGCCGAAGCGCGAAATCATGCCGAAAAACACCGACAGGAACTCGCCGCGCTTCGACCATTCGTTGAAGCCGAACAGCAGCATGGCGACGAAGGTTGCGCACCAGTAGAGACTGACCGCCCATGCGAGCCGCGCAGGGTCGTCCGGGGCCGGATAGACCAGTTCGAACCAGGCGAAGGCGAAGAACAGCAGAACCGCGGGCCATGCGCCGATCCGGTCCGGCAGGCGCAACGGCGGCAGATCGTCCGGCACCCTCCCCAGCAGCGCCAACACCGCGAGCCAAAAACCGTACCACGGGTTGATCCATGCCCACAGATTCCCCAAAAAACCCTGGACCAGCGTCAGCCCGACCCAGAGCAGCGTCCAGATGGTCAGCGGCAGCGGGTTGGACAGCGGGTCGCGGCTGCCCAAAAATCCGGCGGCTACCAGCACGGCGAGGACCGCGAAGGCGGCGAGACTTGTGGCAATGCAAAGGCTTTCGCCAGTCGCGGTTGACCATAAGCCGTCGATGGGTTCCGGCGGCGCTTCGACGGCGCCTGGTTTGGGCCTGACGGCGATCAGAACGAAAAAACTTGCCGCCACCGCTGCGGCACCGCCGAGCAAATAATATCCGGTCGGCAAGAGCAGCACATGGCCGCGGTCGGACGCATGGGCGAGGGCTGGCGACGTAAAAAGAGCGCCAAGAAAGCAGCCGAAAACCCGAATCCAAAGATGGCGGATCGTCAGCCGACGTTTGCGATCCGTCGCGCCCCCCTCTGTCCTGCCGAACATCTCCCTCTCAAGGGGGGAGATCAGCAGGCTGCATTGAAGGCTCCCATTCTGCAACGATGACTGTTGGCGGAGGCGACGATGAAGGCCAATCTCCCTCCTTGAGGGGGAGATGTCCGGCAGGACAGAGGGGGGTGGTTTGAAACTCACGGTCTCCGCGATCAGGACGGGATACTGTTATACATCACACCTTCACCGCGTGCTCGACGCGGTCCGTTTCGCCGAACACCCGCAGATAGCGCTCGATCTCGTCACGGTCCCCGGTTGCCTTGGCCGGGTTGTCGGACAGTTTAACCGCCGGCCGGCCGTTGACGCCGGTGACCTTGACCACCAGCGAGATGGCGTTGAGACCGTCGGCTTCCACCGGCGCGCAATCCTCAAAGTCGTTGGTCAAATTGGTGCCCCAGCCGAACGACATGCGCACCTTGCCCTTGAAATGGCGATAGGTGTTCTCGATCGACTCGACCTCCAGCCCGTCGGAAAAGATCAGCAGCTTGTTCTTCGGATCGACGCCCTTCTCGCGCCACCACGCCATGATCTTTTCGCCGGCCTCGATCGGCGGCGCCGAATCCGGGCGAAAGCCGGTCCAGCCGGCGACCCAGTCGGGCGCGTCGCGCAGGAAGGCCGAGGTGCCGAACGTATCGGGCAGCACGATCAGGAGATTGCCGCCATAATAACGCTGCCAGTCCTGCAGCACCTTGTAGGGCGAAGCGAGCAGCTCTTCCTTGCTGTCGGTCAGCGCGGCGAACACCATCGGCAGCTCATGCGCGTTGGTGCCCAGCGCCTCCAGATCGTTGTCCATCGCCAGAAGCACGTTCGAGGTGCCGGTGAAAGCCTCGCCGATGCCCTCCTTCAGCGCCTCGACACACCAGCGCTGCCACAGAAAACCATGCCGCCGGCGCGTGCCGAAATCGGAGATTTTTATCTCCGGCAGCGTGCGCAGCCGCTCGGTCTTGGCCCACAGCTTGGCCTTGGCGCGGGCATAGACGACATCGAGCGCGAACGGCCCGAACGGCTTTAGCGCCGAGCGCGAGCGCAATTCGTTGATGATCGACAACGCCGGGATTTCCCACAAGGTCGTGTACATCCACGGCCCGTGAAATTCGAGTTCGTACTGGCCGCCGCTCTTCCGAAGCTCGTATTCCGGCAGCCGGAAATCGGCCAGCCACGCCAGAAACTCAGGCTCGAAAATCTGCTTGCGGCCATAAAAAGTATTGCCGCCGAGCCAGATCATCTCCTTCTTTGAAAACCGCAGCGTGCGCGCATGGTCGAGCTGGTCGCGCAGCTCCTGCTGGTCGATCTCGTCGGCGAGTTTTACCCTGGTCGTCCGGTTGATCAGCGAAAAGGTGGCGTCGACCTTGGGATACAGCCCCCAGATCATCTGCAGCATCAGGAGCTTGTAGAAATCCGTGTCGAGCAGGCTGCGCACGATCGGGTCGAGCTTCCAGGCGTGGTTGTAGACCCGCCGCGCAATATCGGTCTTCGCCATCTTCCCCATCCTAAGCGCGATCC
>JBGTLX010000197.1:0-7656 GCA_041743855.1 Rhizobiaceae bacterium
TCGGGCAGCATGCCCTTGATGGTTTCGGCATTGTGCGACTTGTCCGTCGGCACGAATTTCACGGTGTCTCCGGGAGCGGCCTTAACGTAGGCGGGCTCGAAGACCATGGAACCCTTCTCGCCCTTATTGAGCATGGTGACCACATGTTCTGCGGCGCCTGCTCCGCCTGCGAAAACGAGCATCGCTGCTGCGGCAGCGGCGGCAATCAGGGGAAATCTCATTGTTTTATTCCTTTGCGTTCATCACGGCATCAACCGTTGCCCGCAATCTACCCGACGACACGGCATCAGGATTTGCGCTGGCGCAAACGCGCGAAGGAATATTTTAAGCGGTCCTTGAGTTGCGCACCGGGACGGCAAACCGGCCTTGCGGGACCTTTACGCTCCATCCTCACGCGTCACGCGGGATCGATGGATGGCGAATTGGCAACGAATAGGGTGCTCGCGGGTTCTCCCAGTCTATGCACTGAACACCTTCCGTCGGTTCACTTCTCCAATCGGTAATAATCTCATGCCTGCGCGCTACATCGCTGGAGTAAGGGGACGCTTGACACAGGCTGTTCTGTCCAGGCGCTTTGAGGGGCGGAACGGCTATATCCTTGCGATTGTCGCGGTCGCGGCCGCCTTGCTGGTCCGCTTCCTGCTTCAGGGCCCGCTCGATGACAGGGTGACCTTCACGCTGTTTGCCCCGGCGATACTCGTGGCCTCCTTCGCAGGCGGCATCAGACCCGGAATACTGGCTGTCGCGCTTTCGCTGGCAGGGGCCTTCTGGCTCGACGGGCTGCAGACCGAGCGCTCCAACCATCCGATCGATCTTGTGATCTTTGCCGTCGTTGGTCTCACGATCGCTTGGATGGGCGAGATGCTTCACCACGCGCGTCACGCGATCGACACGACCGAGAGGGCGCTCGACGCGCGTGAGGCCCATCTGCGATCGATCCTTGACACGGTCCTGGACGCGACCGTCGTTATCGAGGACGACGGCGCCATCGTGTCGTTCAATGCCGCGGCTGTTCGCCAGTTCGGCTATTCGGAGCCGGAGGTCGTGGGCCAGAACGTCCGCCTGCTGATGCCCGAGCCATATCGCCGCGAGCACGACGGATATCTGAACAGGTACCTGGAGACGGGGGAAAAGCGGATCATCGGCGTGGACCGCGTCGTCGTCGGTCGGCGCAAGGACGGCTCGACCTTTCCGATGAAACTGGCTGTCGGCGAGATGAAGTCCGGCGGCAAGACGTATTTCACCGGGTTTATCCGCGATCTGACGGAGCGGGAAGAATCCGCCGCCCGCCTTGAGGAAATCCAGGGCGAACTGGCGCGGCTTGCGCGCGTGAACGAACTCGGCGAGATGGCATCGACCCTTGCTCACGAACTCAACCAGCCGCTATCGGCCATCGCGAATTACGTGCAGGGATGCACCCGGCTGCTGCGCGACATGGACGATGCGGTGGCTATCAAGATGAGGGGAGCGCTTGAGGAAGCGGCGAAGCAGTCCCTGCGCGCCGGACAGATCATCCGGCACCTACGCGAATTCGTGACGAAGGGCGAAACGGAAAAGGCTCCGGAAAACATCCGGAAACTTATCGAAGAAGTGGGAGCCCTGGCGCTTGTCGGATCGCGCGAGCGGGGGATACGGACGGTATTCGACTTTGCCTCAGTCAGGGAAACTGTGATGGTCGACCGCATCCAGATCCAGCAGGTCCTGACCAATTTGATGAGAAACGCCATGGAAGCGATGCGCGACAGAGAAATACTTGAGCTCGTTGTGCGGACGCAGCCTGCGGGACCGGGCGAGATCGCGGTGGTCGTCGAGGATACGGGCACGGGCATTTCCGAGGAGATCGCTTCGCAGCTGTTCAAGCCGTTCGTAACCACAAAGCCCAGCGGAATGGGGGTTGGCCTGTCGATTTCCAAGCGCATAGTCGAAGCACACGGAGGCGAGATTTCCGTAAGCAGCAACTCCGCCGGCGGCGCGACCTTCCGGTTCACGCTGCCGACAATCGAGGAAGAAGGCGCCAATGCAGACGGGTGACTACATCGTCCACATCGTCGATGACGAGGAGTCCGTCAGGAAATCGCTGGCGTTTCTGCTCGGGATGGCCGGTTTCGCGGTCCGCATGCACGACAGCGCCACGGACTTCCTGGCAGCCGCGCCGGGTATCCGAAACGGCGTGCTCGTGACCGATCTCCGCATGCCGGATATGTCCGGAGTGGAGCTGCTGCGCAACCTCCTGTCCGCGAAAGCGACCTTGCCCGCTGTCGTGATCACAGGCCACGGCGACGTCCCGATGGCGGTCGAGGCCATGAAGGCGGGCGCGATCGACTTCATCGAAAAGCCGTTCGAAGACGTCGTCATCATCGAGGCGATCCATCGCGCGGCCGAGCAACTTGCCGACAAGCCGACAGAAGCCAATGACGTCTCAGCAATCCAGTCACGGCTGGAATGCCTGAGCGACCGGGAACGGCAGGTTCTCTCCGGAGTGGTCGCCGGACTGCCAAACAAGTCGATCGCATACGACCTGGACATCAGCCCCAGGACGGTCGAGGTCCATCGCGCTAACGTGATGGCCAAGATGCAGGCGAAAAGCCTGCCACAGCTGGTTCGGATGGCGCTGGCAGCGGGATTTGGACCCGACTAGGTCGCCCGAGAACGTTTGACCTGGCGCAAGGCGCATACCCGCCATTGGTGTTTTGATAGCGGCGACTGACGGGAAATGTCCCGTTTGCATCGTTCAGGAATCGCGTCTTGTCCGTCGCCAAAACCATACTCCTCGTCGCTTCGGAAAGCGCCTTCAGGCGCTCGCTCGAGTTCGCCCTGGAAGTGGAAGGCTTTTCGGTTGAATCCCATGCGCTGTTGTCGGAAGCCGAACAGTCTCCGGCGGCCGTGGTTGCCCTGTGCGCGGTCATCGACGAAGGCGTGCTGAGGAGCAGAGCCGGACCGCCCCGGTCGCTCGATAGGATCATAAGGCCCATCATATTGTTGGCGAACGAACTCTCCGCGACAGTGGCAAGAAAGGGATTGACGGTGCTGACCAAGCCGTTGCGGGGCAATGACCTGGTCGATGCGCTTCACGGGCTTTCCGCCGTCTGACCGACCCCTACGTGTATTCCCGTAAGGACATAACCGAATTTCGCGGGCGAAGGATTCGCGCGATTGCTGTTCCTTCAGAACCGAGAGAACAGCAATGAACGCCATCGTCCGCTCCGACCTGCCTTACGAGTTCCTTTCCGTCGCGGCCGCTATCGGCTCGGGCGCTCCCGCCTCCGTCTTCGCGCGTCCGCACCCCATGTCGTTCTTCACGGCGGGGTCCGAAATTTACGCGCAGGGCGAAAAGGCGGGCAGCTTCCACCATATCGAGTTCGGGGCGGTCCGGATCTACCGCCTACTTGCCGACGGGCGCCGCCAGATAACCGCGTTTCACCTGGCCGGGGAAACCTTCGGGTTCGAAGCCGATAGCACCCATCATTTTTTCGCGGAAGCGATCATGGCCACCGGGCTGCGGACTCATCGCCCCGCTGCTGGCGAGGATATGTCGCGCGAATTGCTGCCGCTGGCGCTGCGCTGCATGGTTCGCGCCCAGGAACACCTTCTCGTCGTCGGCCGCCAGAATTCCGTCGAGCGGATTGCCGCGTTTCTTATGGACATGGCCGACCGCCAGGGAGAACTGGCTCAGATCGAACTGCCGATGTCCCGGCAAGATATCGGCGACTACCTCGGCCTTACCATCGAGACCGTGTCGCGCGTGCTGTCGAGGCTGCGCGACAAGGGGATCCTCAAATTTCATGGCCTTCGAGTCCTTGAAATCCGCAAGCCCGAAGCCCTGCGCCTGATGTGTGAATGACGACGGCAGCAGCCGGCAATCCCGCCATCCGCGCTGATGTCTCCACACTCGGAATAAATTTCGTTACCCCTGTCATCTACTCCCGAGGCTGAAATGTTTGCACTTCCCACCTTTGACAAAGTCTTCCCGAACACGAAGCCGAGACAGCCAGGATGGATTGTCTCTCTCGCTGGACGGGCGGGTGTCGTAGGATTCCTGAGCCTCGCGGTCACGTCCCAATCCGACGCGCACGTAAAATGGTTCGCTCCCTATATCGTCGGAGCATCACCTGCGCCGATCGGCGATACGCTGGCCAATTTCTGGTTCTGGACAGCTATCGTCCTGGTGCTTGTATTTTTCGTCGCCACGCGCGCGGTCGAGAAAAGCCGGATCGGCGACAATATCCTTGCCGGAATGGACAGGGTCTCCGACCCACTCTGGAACCGGCTAGACGACTTCGTCCGAGCGGTAATCGGAGCGTTCTTCGTGGCGATCTTCGCCGTCGGCGGCGTCTAATCTCACGCCTGACCTGACAACACCTGCGGAATGGGTGTCCTGGCTTCAACTGCTGATCGCGTTCGGGGTGTTCTCGAAGCGCACCATGCCCGTTCTCCGCGGCCGGCATCATCCTGCTCTGGGTGCTGGCGCTGCGCGACTACGACCTGTTTCACCTGCTGGATTACCTGGCGCTTGGCGTCGCGGTGGCCGGATATCTCGTTCTCGCGTCGTCCAGCAATCCGGAATGGCGCAAACATCGGTTTGAAGTGCTGCGCTGGGGCGTCGCCATCGCCCTGATGTGGTCCAGCCTCGAAAAATTCGCCTATCCGGACTGGTTCTACCCGCTTGTCGTCGAGAAGCCGTTCTTGACCTTCGGCCTGCCTCGCGACGTTTTCATCCCGATGGCTGGCGTGGCCGAGTTCACCATGGGCTTTGGCCTCCTCTAGACCCCGCTCATCCGCAGGCTCTCCGCGATCACCCTGTTCATCATCTTCAACGCGGCGGTCTATCCGTTCGGCCGGATCGACATGATCGGCCACGCGCTCATCATGGCGATCATCGTGGTCATCGCCGCCGATCACACCAGGGAATTGCACTTCCTTCCCAAGCTCAAAAATCGCTACAGAGCATTCCGATTGGGCTGGCAACGGCGGTGGTGCTGTTCGCAAGTGTCTACTGGGGCCTTCACCTGACATTTTATGGGCCTGACGGGCATCCGGGACCTGCTGCGGCCGAGATCGCGACCCACACCTACAATCCCTAGCAACCGCATGGGCCCCAGGCCGAAGGCGGCATAGGCGCGCCGCCAGCATCCGGGGCATCCAGAACCGCATCGGATCATTCAGGGCATACGGTCGTGTCAAGTGAAGTCAGCCCGGCAACTGCGGAATACGAGGCGACCATGGAAAAAATGCACGCGCCGATGATGGACGGCATGCGCCATCCAGATCCGGACGTCGCCTTCGTCCTCGGCATGATCCCCCACCACCAAGGCGCTGTGGACATGGCGCGGGTCCAGCTCAAATACGGCGCCGATCGCGACAACCGGGCATTCGCCGAGCATATGATCATGGAATAGGAGCATGAAATTGCGCAGATGCGCAGATGGCTGCAGCAGAAGGGGATTGAAGCCGGCTCCGCTGCTCAGGGTCAATAGATTGCACGACTATCAACAAGCGAAGTGGTTCCTGGAGGATTCATGCATCCTAAAGGAACATGAAAATGCATTGAAAAACTAAGCTTGGAGTGACGGATGTTCATTGAGAAAATGGTGGCCACCGCACGGGAAAGGCTCATCACGGTTTCACACGATGCTCCGTTGATCGATGCGGCGAGGCTTCTGGGTAATACGAAAACGGATCTCGTAGTCTGCATAATTCGGTAAGCGCGCACGTGAAGGGCTGGCACGACGCCACAAGGCGATATGTGGCTTCGGGTAATCTGAAGGGCCATGTGGCACCGGTCATGGTAGTTAGGTCCATCGTCCATTGGAAGCATGACAGCTTGTCTCGCACGGTCGATCATCGTCCATTCGGGAAACGCTGTTTTCCGGCCAAGCGGCAAGGTCCGCTTTCAAGCTCGGCGCAAACCAAGCCAAACGTCCGAAGATGGGCGCGTTGCCGACCGTCAGCATTGCGGCCGAGAGTTGACTGCCAGCTTCAAGGCTCAGTTGCTCATCCGTCCTAACAGCGTCGCAGGACTATAGAGCCTATTGGACGAGCTAGTGTAGATGTCTTCTAGGGAGTTTTACATCGCTACTGATTTTACTAGGCAATATCGGTGATGTCTTGGCAGTGTTTTACACCTAAGCTCCTTAAATTGCTGCGATACGGCCAGCTTCCCAAGCTGAACGCGAGAGTTCGATTCTCTCTACCCGCTCCACCTTGCCACAAGGCTTTGAGGTGCTTTTGCCAGAGCGCCGCAACCGCAAGCGGGTTGTTAGTTTCCGTCCAGATGACGCCGATATGGCGGACTTAGCCGCCGATCTGGAACTGAAGCCTGAGGCCTGGGACGACGGTCTGATGACGGCGCGGGCCGTCGCCGCAGAGTTGCGCCTGCGGATTGCCGGCGGCGTCAGAAGTGGCCCGCCGGCAACCCATAGAAGCCTGTCTGTGTTACAGTCCCCGGGCCAAACGTCATGGAATGGTTACAAGGCCCCATTATTCTGCTTTCATGGACAAGTGGGGAGGTTCCGCGCATGACATATGGGACAGTTCGGGAGCAACTACGCGACATTGGCATTGTTATCAGCAAGCGGGGAAATATTCATAGGATAAATTTCTTCGGCGGGCTGGAAAACACTGCTCACTATACAGAAAGTCTCGAAGACGCCTTGGCAAAAGGAATGGTTATGGCGGGGTCTATGCGGCGAACTGGCTAGAGCCTCGGATGTTCAGGTTGACCCGTTCTGTTTCTCGGATGGCGAGGCGATCTGCGCGGAGGGAAGGCGGACGGGCTCCCCGGACCGCACCCAGTCTCCAGAGGTTCGTTAGGCGAAGATCGCTCACCAGCACGAAAAGCAGAAGGCTGATCCCACGCGAGCACACGGTCTTGCGGGCGCGCTAATTCACCACGCGCCTTGGTCCCGGCAGATCGAGGGAAAAGGCCGGAATGTCGATGTCGAACAGTTCGCCCTTTTTGCCGCGCATCGTGTAACTGCCGACCATGAAGCCGGACGGGGTCGAGAGCGGGCAACCCGACGTGTACTGATAGCTGTCGCCGGGGTTGAGTTCGGGCTGGTCGCCGACGACGCCCGCGCCGCGCACCTCCTCCACCCGGCCGGCCCCATCGGTGATGCGCCAGTAGCGCGACAGGAGTTGGACCGGATCGTCGGACTGGTTGTCGATGGTCACCCGGTAGCCCCAGACATAGCGGTTCTCAGGCGGGTCCGAGCGATCTTCCAGATAGAACGGTTCGACATTGACGGTGATGTTTCGCGTCACGGCGCTGTACATGGGCAAGCTCCGGCAATCGACGGCATTCCGCTTGGCGCGATGGTCTGGCGCATCGGCAACCCGTCCGCATGTTGAACCGAATTGTGATTTCCGCGTGGCGGCTTTTCGGGTTTAGTCGCTTCATGACAAACCCGATGCCGGACCATGCTTGACGGCTGGGCGCGCCAGCGCCTCGATCCGGCGCTGAAAGCCGCCGGACAATGGACCGCCGCCGCCGGCATCTCGGCCAATGCGGTGACGCTCGCCGCCTGTGCGACCGGTCTTGTTGCCGCGCTTTGCATCGCCGCAGGCTGGTTCTGGCCGGCGCTCGTCTTGTTGCTCTTGAGCCGCTTCGGGGACGGTCTCGACGGCGCGGTGGCAAAAGTCGACGGCAAGACGGACCTT
>JBGTLX010000198.1:0-12052 GCA_041743855.1 Rhizobiaceae bacterium
TCGACATCGAAAAGGATAAACCGGTTGCCGCCGCGCCGCCTCCGGAAGGTGCAGCGAAAACCATCAATGCCGACGCAAATCTCGGGGGCTGACATGGCTGACGGACACGCAAAACCGCAACACGACTATCACATAATCGACCCGAGCCCGTGGCCGTTTCTGGGTTCGGTCGGCGCGCTCATCATGGCTATCGGCGGCGTCGCCTGGATGCAGTACCTCAAGGGCAACGAATTCCCGATCTTCGGGTTGAACATCGCCAATCCCTGGCTGTTCTTCATCGGGCTGGCCGTCGTCGCATACACGATGTTCGCCTGGTGGTCCGACACGGTGAAGGAGGCCGACGAAGGCCATCACACGCGCGTCGTCTCCATGCATCTGCGCTACGGCATGATCATGTTCATCGCCTCGGAGGTGATGTTCTTCGTCGCCTGGTTCTGGGCCTTCTTCGACGCCAGCCTGTATCCCGGCGAGGCCGCGCAGGTGGCGCGCACCGAATATACGGGCGGCGTCTGGCCCCCCCAGGGCATCGAAGTCCTCGATCCGTTTCATCTGCCGCTTTACAACACGATCATCCTGCTGCTGTCGGGCACGACTGTCACATGGGCGCACCACGCGCTGCTGCACAACGACCGCAAGGGCCTGATCAACGGCCTGATCCTGACGGTTGCGCTCGGCATCCTGTTTTCCATGGTGCAGGCCTACGAATACATCCACGCGCCGTTCACCTTTTCGGAGTCGATCTACGGCGCGACGTTCTTCATGGCGACCGGTTTCCACGGTTTTCACGTCCTGATCGGAACCATCTTCCTGGCTGTCTGCCTGTTCCGCGCCATGGCCGGACATTTCAAGCCCGACCAGCATTTCGGCTTCGAGGCGGCCGCCTGGTACTGGCATTTCGTCGACGTGGTCTGGCTGTTCCTGTTCGCCTCGATCTATGTGTGGGCGTCGATGGGAGCCACCATCGCCGAGGGCCATTGACCGCCGCGCTGGGCGTGGGTGCAACAGAGGAAGATTTCATGCGCTACATTGTTCTGCTCGAGGACGATCCAGATCGTTCCGACGTTCGTCGTCAACTGATGCCGCAGCATCTGGATTTCCTGAAGAAGCACGCCGAGGAAATCCTCGAGGCCGGCCCGCTCAGCGAAGAGAAGGGCAAACCCGCCGGTGGTCTCTGGGTGGTCGAGGCGGAGAACGCGGAGAGGGTGAACGAGTTGGTGAAATCCGATCCGTTCTGGCCGGCAGGCCTCCGCAAATCGTTCCGCATCTTGGCGTGGCGGCGAGTTTTCGCGGCCGGCAATTCGCTGATTTGACCAGAACAGCCGTCCGTGCCGAGGAATGACAAAGGATAGCGCGACCTGGCCGCCGGTCGCGGCGGGCCTCATGGGCCGCTGCCCGCGCTGCGGCGAGGGCCGGTTGTTCGATGGCTTTCTCAAAATCGCGCCGCGCTGCTCCGTCTGCGATCTCGACTATTCTTTCGCCGATCCCGCCGACGGTCCGGCCATTTTCGTCATGCTCATCGTCGGCTTCGTCATCGTCGGCCTCGCGCTATGGGTCGAGGTGACGATGGACCCGGCGCTCTGGGTGCACTTTCTGCTCTGGATGCCGCTGACGCTTCTGTTGTGCCTGCCGCCGCTGCGCCTCATCAAGGGTGTCCTGATCACGCTGCAATATGCCAACAAGGCGGCCGAAGGACGCCTGGACCGGCCGGAATGACGCAGAGCGTCACCACGCAACGCGGCGGCCACAAGCCCAGGCGGCGCTGGGTCGTGTCGGTGCTGGCGCTGGCCGTGTTCGCAGCCCTGATCGCGCTCGGAACCTGGCAAATGCAGCGGCTGGCCTGGAAGGAAGCGCTGATCGAGACGATTTGGCAGCGCCTCGCCTCGCCGCCTCGGCTAGTCTCCGAGATCGAGGCGCTGGCTGCGCAAACCGGCGATGTCGAATACTGGCCGGTCGAGGCGAGCGGCACATTCAGGCACGAGGCCGAGAGCCACTTTTTCGCGACGTGGCAGGGCCAGTCGGGCTTTTTCGTCTACACGCCCTTCGAGCTTGCCGACCGGAAATTCGTCTTCGTCAACCGCGGCTTCGTGCCGTTCGACCGCAAGGATCCGGCGACGCGGAGCGAGGGGCAGATATCCGGCCCGACCAGCATCGAAGGGCTTGCCCGCAACACACTTTCGCAAAAGCCTTCGGCCATCGTTCCCGACAATGATCCGGGCAAAAACATCTTCTACTGGAAGGATATCGCCGCGATGACCGCGCGGGCCGGATTTGCCCCTGAGACCCAGGTGCTGCCCTTCTTCATCGATCTCGGCGAGACACAGGTTCCCGGCGGACTACCGGTCGGCGGCGTGACGATCGTGGAACTCCCCAACAATCACCTTGGATATGCAATCACCTGGTATGGCTTGGCGACGGCGCTGCTGAGCGTGTTCGTGATGCTGATCTGGCGCTCGCCGAAAGGCGACGCCGATACTGCGCCTTGACACAGGCGGGGGCGAGACCTCATTTCCGCACCATGAACCAAGCGCCTGCCAAACCGCCGCTGACGATCAGGCTCTGCCAGCCGCGCGGCTTTTGCGCCGGCGTCGACCGCGCCATCCAGATCGTCGTGCTGGCGCTGAAGAAATACGGCGCGCCGGTCTATGTTCGCCACGAGATCGTCCACAATCGCTACGTGGTCGAAGGCCTGCAAAAACTCGGCGCGGTCTTCATCGAGGAATTGTCGGAAATCCCGCCCGAACACCGGCAATGTCCGGTTGTGTTCTCCGCCCATGGCGTGCCGAAATCGGTGCCGGCCGACGCGGAGGCGCGCAATCTCTTCTATCTCGACGCGACCTGCCCGCTGGTGTCCAAGGTTCACAAGCAGGCGATGCGCCACCAGCGCCTCGGGCGCCACGTCCTGCTGATCGGCCATGCCGGTCACCCGGAGGTCATCGGCACGATGGGGCAGTTGCCGGCCGGCGCGGTGACGCTGGTCGAGAGCGAGGCCGATGTCGCGCTGCTGAACCCGGCAGATCCCGCGGCGCTCGGCTTCGTCACGCAGACGACCTTGTCGGTCGAGGACACGGCGGGCGTCATCCAGGCGCTTCAGCAGCGCTTTCCGGAGATCAAGGCGTCGGCTGCCGAATCGATTTGCTACGCCACGACGAACCGGCAGGAGGCGGTCAAGGAAACGGCTGCGGGCGCCGATCTGTTCCTGGTGGTCGGCGCGCCCAATTCGTCGAATTCGCTGCGGCTGGTCGAAGTGGCCGAGCGCGCCGGCGCGAAGATGTCGCTGCTGGTGCAGCGGGCATCGGAAATTCCGTGGTACAGGATCGGCGCTATCTCGACGCTGGGACTTTCGGCCGGCGCCTCCGCGCCGGAAATCATTGTCGAGGAAATCATCGAAGCTTTTCGCGCCCGTTTCGACATCACGTTGGAGTTGGTCGTGACGGCGACGGAAACCGAGGAATTCCCCGTGATGCGGGTATTGCGCGATGTCGAACTGAACAGGGCCGACATGGCCTTCGTCAACGGCTGACGGGGCGCATGGCCGTTTACACCGACGTCTCGGAGGGCGAGCTCGAAGAGTTTCTCGGCCACTATCCGGCGGGCCGGCTGCTTTCCTATAAGGGCATCGCCGAGGGCTCCGAAAACTCGAATTTTCTGCTCCACACGACGGCCGGCGCCTACATCCTCACGCTCTACGAAAAGCGCGTCGACAGGGACGATCTGCCGTTTTTTCTCGGGCTCATGGACCATCTGGCCGGCAAAGGGATCTCCTGCCCGTTGCCGGTGCACCGCAGCGATGGCCGCGTCATCGGAACGCTCGCCGGACGCCCCGCCGCGCTGATCACCTTTCTCGAAGGCATGTGGATGCGCCGCCCGACCGCCGGGCATTGCCGCGAGGTCGGCCAGGCGCTGGCTGCGCTGCATTTGGCCGGCGCGGATTTTCCGCTGTCGCGCCCGAACGCCCTTGCGGTCGAGGGATGGCGCACGCTGTGGGACGCTTCGCGCAAGCGGGCCGACGAAGTGGAACCGGGGCTGGCGGCTGAAGTCGATGCGGACTTTGCCATGTTCGACGCGGCCTGGCCCAAAAACCTGCCGGCCGGCGTCATCCACGCCGATCTGTTTCCCGACAACGTCTTCTTCCTCGGCGAAAAACTGTCCGGCATGATCGACTTCTATTTCGCCTGCAACGATTTCTATGCCTACGACATAGCGACCTGCCTCAACGCATGGTGCTTCGAAAAGGATTTTTCCTTCAACCTGACCAAGGGAACCGCCCTGCTCGCGGGCTACCAGAGCGTCCGCAAGCTGACGGACGAAGAACGCCAGGCGCTGCCGGTGCTGGCGCGGGGATCGGCCCTGCGCTTCATGTTGACGCGGCTTTACGACTGGTTGACCGTCCCCGACGGCGCGCTCGTGCAGAAGCGCGATCCCGTCGACTACATTCGCCGCCTGCGCTTCCACCGCAGCGTCACGGCCGCGTCAGAGTATGGCTTGACATGAAAATGATAGAAATATTCACCGACGGTGCCTGTTCGGGCAATCCGGGACCGGGCGGCTGGGGCGCGATCCTGCGCTTCAACGGCAAGGTCAAGGAGCTTTCCGGAGGCGAGGCGGACACCACCAACAACCGCATGGAGCTGATGGCTGCAATCTCCGCGCTGAGCGCACTGAAGGAACCCTGCGAGGTCGTGCTTCACACCGACAGCAAATACGTGATGGACGGCATCTCCAAGTGGATACACGGCTGGAAAAGAAACGGCTGGAAGACCGCCGACAAAAAACCGGTCAAGAACGGCGAGTTGTGGCAGGCGCTCGACGAGGCCAACAGGCGTCACCAGGTGAAGTGGTATTGGGTCAAGGGCCATGTCGGGCATGTCGAGAACGAACGTGCCGACGAACTGGCCAGGCTCGGCATGGCGCCGTTCAAACCCGTGCGGGCAAAGCCGCAGCCTGCGTCAGCTCAACCCCAGCCAACTGGCAATGCGGTCAAGCCAACCGTGCGCCGCAAGAAGGCGCGCCGTTCGCCGCAGAGCTACTGATTGCCGGCCTGAAGCTGTTCCAGAATAGTCGCCGCTCCGGTCTCGTTGACGCCGGGCTTGGTCTCGACATTCAGCGCGGTCACCGTGCCGTCGTCAACGATCATGGAAAAGCGCCTGCAGCGGAAGCCCATGCCGCCGCCGCTCATGTCCGCCTCCATCCCCAATGCTCGGGTAAAATCGCTATTTCCGTCCGCCAGATAAAGGAGCTTGCCCTCGCCGCCTGAAAAGCGCGCCCATGCCGCCATGACGTGATGGTCGTTGACGGCGACGACAGCGATCGCGTCGACGCCGCGCGCCAGGATCGCGTCGTGGTTTTCAAGGAAGCCGGGAACGTGGTTGGTGGAGCAGGTGGGGGTGAATGCTCCGGGCAGGCCGATAAGAACGACTTTTTTTCCCGCAAAGATTTCGCCCGTGGCGAGCTGCTTCGCGCCGTCGGCGGTCATGATCTTGAAGGTGGCATCGGGCAGCTTTTCGCCGACGGAAATGGTCATGGCGGTTCCTCGATCGTCTGAAATGGGTATCGTTATGAAGAGGATCGGATGTAAGGGCTCGCCCCGCCCTCGGCAACCGACAATCCGGACGGCGCGCCGCGACTTTATCGCGGGTAGGGCAATAATCCACTCACCGAACCCGCATCGGTGACCAGTGTGTAATGCAACCCAGCGCCGGCAGGCGGGCTTGCCGGGGCATCGAGCAGCTCGACCGAAAAGAGCGTCTTGTTGTCCTTCGGGGTCTTTGCCGGAACGCCGAATGCATATCCGTCCGCGCCCGCCACAAACAGCTCGGCGGAAGCCGGGTCGCCCGGAAAATTCGCCTCGACAACAAGGGCGCCTTCGTCGCGGCTGACGATCGTGAGGCCGAATTCCGGGCGCACCGGTCCGGGCAGGGCGGCAAACGCCTGCTCGACTGACACGGCGTCGTCGCGATTGTCTGGATCTCGTCCCGGATCGAAAACCAGTTTCGTCGTGACCGGAATGCAAATCGTTTCGCAGATTCCGAGAAAGACATCGGCGTCGATGATTGCGGGACCGTCCGGGACCTTGATCGCGAAGGTAACAGGCAAAGCGACAGGATAGTCATAGCCGGCCCATTTGGCAGAGCCGTCGTCATGGCGCTGCGGCGCGGGAAACGCCAATTCGGCGCCGGCGACATTGGTGCTTGCCGACAGGTCGATCTGCGGCGGCACGCCGGCGTCGCCTGGGTCGCGCCAGTATGTTTTCCAGCCGGGCTTGAGCTCGATGTCGAGTATGCCTTGCAAGCGTCCGTCGGCGTCGGGCTTTCCGGTCGTGACAAGACGCACGCGCCCACCGTCGGTTTCGAACCAGTCGCTGGACGAGGCGTGGGCGAATTCCGGCGCCGAAACCGCGCAGGCGAGGCAGGATGCGAATGCGGCAAACTTGTTCATGCCGGCGATTTGACGGGCTTCACGCAATTACGCAATGCGCTTGACGATGCCGGGGCATCATATTCGCGTGAGGCCGCATCGCCAATCTTGGGCGCGCCATCTTTAAACATAGCCGAAAACGCGGTATTTTCCTCCCATGGACCTCCTGCGGCAGAAGAAGACCGCCATCCGCGGCTTCCTGGACGATCAGTTCCTCATCGCCATGCCCGGCATGAAGGACGACCGCTTCACGCGTTCCGTCATCTATATCTGCGCCCACAGCGACGAGGGGGCCATGGGCCTGATCATCAACCAGGCGCAGCAGATGCTGTTTCCCGATCTGCTCGTGCAACTCGGCATCATGAACGAGCAGGAGGCCATAAGGCTTACGCCGAAGGCGCGCGATTTCGTCGTCCGCAATGGCGGGCCAGTCGACCGCAGCAGAGGTTTTGTCCTGCATTCAGGGGACTACACGGTAGAATCCTCGCTGCCGGTGTCGAGCGACATCTGCCTGACCGCCACCGTCGATATATTGCGCGCGATTTCGGCCGGACGAGGACCCCGCCATGCCCTGATGGCGCTGGGATATGCCGGCTGGGGCGCCGGCCAGCTTGAAAACGAGATCGCCGAGAATGGCTGGCTGACCTGTCCGGCGAGCCCGGATTTCCTGTTCGACGCCGACATCGAACGCAAATACGACCGGGTGCTGGCCTCGATCGGGATCGAGCATCTGGCGCATTTGAGCCACGTCGCCGGTCACGCCTGAGGCATTGTCTTTCGTCATCCTGGGGCAAGCGAGCAAAGCGAGCGCCGACCCTAGGATCCATGCCGTAACATCCAATCCGTGCTTCTGCGGCTCGGAGGGAATACATCGTGCAACTGCTGTAGGCTGCTTATTTGCAGAGCCGTGTCTTTCACGTCGTTCACGGCATGGATCCTAGGGTCTCCGCGATGTCGCTTTGCGACTGCTCCGCCCTAGGATGACGAAAATCCACAAGCCTACGCTTGAGCGAGCGGGTATTGTTCCTTCAGCATCTTGAGCACGGCGTCGCCGGGAACCGGCGGCCCGAACATGAAGCTCTGGACGTATTCGCAGCCCATCTGCCTGAGTTCCAGCGCATCCCTTTCGTCTGAAATGCCTTCCGCCACGACCGAAAGGCCAAGCTCGTGCGCCATGTTGACCATGGATTTGAGCAGCACCGCGCGCTTGGGCGTCGTGTCGTCGACAAAACTCTTGTCGATCTTGATCGTGTCGAAGGGGAACCGCGTCAGATAGGACAGTGACGAATAGCCGGTGCCGAAATCGTCGAGCGAAAGCCCGATGCCGAGATGCTTCAGCTTGGTCAGCACATGATTGGTCTGTTCCGGATTGTCCATCACCAAGGATTCGGTGAGTTCCAGCCGGAAGCAGCGCGGCTTCAAATTGGCGCGCGCGATGACCGAACGCACATCGCTGACCAAGTCGCGCCGGATCAGCTGCCGGCTCGAAAGATTAACCGAGACCGACAGCGGCACGTCGCCGATCTGCTTTTGCCAGCCGGCCAGATCGTCGGCGGCCTTCTGCATGGCGAACAGGCCGAGCTGGACGATCAGGCCGCAGCTTTCGGCGACCGGGATGAAATCGGAGGGCGGGATCGACCCGCGGCGCGGATGCTCCCAGCGCAGCAGCGCCTCGAAGCCCGCCACGCTGCCGTCCTCGAGCCGGACGATCGGCTGGTAGGCGAGCGTGAATTCTTTGCGCTCGGTGGCGCGGCGCAAATCGGATTCGAGCTGCAGCCGGTCGGTGCCGACCGACCGGAACGCCGGACGGAACGGCTCGATGCGGTCGCCGCCGAAACGCTTGGCCTGATGCATGGCGAGTTCGGCATCCTTGACCATGTCCTCGGCCTGGTTCTGGGCATTGGTCCAGGTGATCAGTCCGATCGAGGCGGTCAGCACGATCTCGCGCTTGGCGAAATTGATCGGCGCCCGGATCGCCTGCTTGATCGCGTCGGCGACGCCGGCGATGCGGGCCGGATCCTGTTCCGACAACAACATCAGCGCAAACTGGTCGCCGGCGAAGCGCGACAGCGAATCCTTCGGCTTGAGCAGCCGGTGTAGCCGGCGCGCGATTGTCAGGAGGATCGTGTCGCCGGCCGAAATGCCCAGCCCGTCATTGACCTGCTTGAAGCGGTCGATGTCGATGACGAACACGGTCGGTTGGATCTTGTCCTCGGTTTTAGCGACCGAGATGATGGCCTCCAATCGAGTCATGAATAGTTCGCGGTTGGGCAGGCCGGTCAGATTGTCGTGGACCGCGTCGTGCAGCAGGCGCTCTTCCGACTTCTTCTGCTCGGTCACGTCGACCAGCGTGCCAACGCAGCGTATGACCTCGCCGTCGGACCCGACCACGGGGCGCGCCCTGAGCATGAACCAGTGATAATGGCCATCGGCGCCGCGCAGGCGAAAATTCTGGCTGACGCGCCCGCGCCGGTGTTCGAGCACAACGTCGAGTGTGGTGCGGAAATTGTCGCGGTCGTCGGCGTGGAGCACCGGCAGCCAGTTGCGCGCCGGCCCGCCCAGGCTTTGCGGAGCCATGCCGAGTTGCAGGCTGATGTCGGGGTTGGTGACCACGCGGTCGCGCAGAACGTCCCAGTCGAACACGGTGTCGCCCGAACCAACGACGGCCAGCGCCTGGCGTTCGAGATCGCTGAACAGGCCCTGATGCAGCCCGCTGCCGGCAAGAGCGTGCTGCATGACGGTGAAGCCGATCAGCAGAATAATGAGGATTAGTCCACCGCCGAGCGCCGGCTGCACGACGTCGTTGTCGAGCATGCCGGTGATGGCCATCCACGTTCCGGTGAGCCAGATCAGCACCATCACCCAACTCGGGATCAGCATGATGGCGCGGTCGTAGCCGCGTATGCCGAGGAAGACGATGAGGCCGATGCCGGTCAGCGCCGTGGCGGCGAAGGAGAGGCGGGCGATGCCGGCTGCAACCGCCGGATCGATGATGGCCACGCCGGCAATCAGCACCAGTCCGCAGATCCAGACGAAGGCGCCATAGCTGAAATGGCCGTGCCAGCGGTTCAGGTTCAGATAGGCGAACAGAAAGACGACGAAGGTCGCGGCCAAGCCCACCTCGGTGCCGGCCCGCCACATCTGCTCGTTGCCGGGCGATATCTCGATGACCTTGTTCAAAAAGCCGAAATCCACGCAGATATAGGCCAGCACCGCCCAGGACAGCGCCGCGGTTGCCGGAAACATCGAGGTTCCCTTGACCACGAACAGGATGGTCAGAAAAAGCGCCAGAAGCCCGGCGATGCCGAGCACGATGCCGCGGAACAGCGTGTAGGAATTGACCGAATCCTTGTAGGGCTCGGGATCCCAGAGATAGACCTGCGGCAGATTGGGCGAGGCAAGCTCGGCGATGAAGGTGACCACGGCGCCCGGATTGAGCGTGACCAGGAACACGTCGGCGTCCGGGCTTGCCTGCCGGTCCAGCGCAAAGCCCTCGCTCGGCGTGATAGCGGCAATGCGGCTCGAGCCGAGATCAGGCCAGAACAGGCCGGAGTTCACCAGCCGGAAATGCGGGGCGACGATGAGGCGGTCGAGCTGCTGGTCGGTGGTGTTGGCGAGCGCGAACACCGCCCAGTCGCCGGTCGAGCGCTCGTCATTGGCCTCGACCTCGATGCGCCGGACGATGCCGTCCGGGCCCGGCGCGGTGGAGACCTGAAAATTCTCGCCCTGATTCTGGTAGATCTGAACCGCGCCGGAGAGATCGAGCGCGATGTTGTCGCGCGATATCTTGATCGGCTCCACGGCGAGGGCTTGGCCCGCGCAAACGACCGCAAACGCGGCCAGCGCGATAGCGAGGAAGCGCCTCGTCAGGAACCAAATGTCCAATATCGGTTCTTGCCTCAAATCGTGGCACTCTCCGCTCGAAGTTCGTCCGAGATCAGCGCGTACAGAACGTGATCCTGCCAGACTCCATTGATCCGAAGATAGGAGCGCAACAGTCCTTCGCGCTGGAATCCGGCTTTTTCAAGCACCCGGATCGACCTCGCATTGTCGGGAATACAGGCCGCCTCGATCCTGTGCAACCGCAGCGTGGCGAAGGCGAAGCCGGAAAGCAGTGCGAGCGCCTCCGCCATCAGTCCCTGTCCGGCATGCCGCTGCCCGATCCAGTAGCCGATATGACCGCTCTGCGAGACGCCGTAGCGGATGTTGCCGAGCGTTATGCCGCCGACCAGCCTGTTCGAAGCCGTCTCAAAAATAAAGAAAGACATGGCCGAGCCGCGGATGAAATCCTTGCGGTAGCGGCGCAGGCGCCTGCGCCATGCGCTCCGCTCGAGTTCGCCCGGCCCCCATTGCGGTTCCCAGGGCTCCAGAAATTCACGGCTTTCGCCCCGCAGGGCGGCCCATTCGCGGTAGTCTGCAGGGATTGGCGCGCGCAGCATCACGCGCCCGCCTTTCAACGCCGGCAGGTCGCGGCGAAGGAAAGGAAGCTCGAACATCCTTTGCTCTGGGTCAGACGGCGCGCTTGCGTGGCGACGCCTCGGCTCGGGGAAGCGCGTCGCGGATGGCCTCGTACGGGGCCAGTGTGCCGATCGGTCCGACCGCGGCAATCGTCGGGCTTGTCGAGAACAAGCGCGCCGAAAGATCGCTCAGGCGATCGACCGTGAGAGCCGAGAGCCGTTCCATCAACTCTTCCTTGCCGATCGGACGGCCGAACAGAAGAAGCTGTCGCGCAACCTGAGAAGCGCGGCTCGATGCGCTTTCGGCCGACATGATCAGGCCGGCCCTGTACTGGGCGCGCGCCCGGTCGAGTTCTTCCTGCAGGATGTTGTCGCCGGCCTTGGCCAGTTCGTCGATGATGACAGGAACCAGTTCGGCAATGTCGCTCTGGCCGGTGGCGGCGTGGACGCCGAAGATGCCGGTGTCGGAAAATCCCCAGTGAAACGCATAGACCGAATAGCAGAGGCCGCGTTTTTCGCGGACCTCCTGAAACAGACGCGACGACATGCCGCCGCCCAGAATCATCGACAGTACCTGCGATGCGTAAAAGTCGCGCACATGATAGGCGCGGCCCTCGAAACCGAGGATGATCTGCGCGTCCATGAGGTCGCGGTCCTCGCGAAAATCTCCGCCGACATAATGCGCGTATTGCGGCGCGGTCGCATCGGCTTTGGCGCGGAAGGAGCCGAGCCGTTTTTCGACGTCGCGCACGAACGCGTCGTGCTTGATGTCGCCGGCGGCGACCACGACCATATTGTCGGCGCCATATTGCCGTTCGATGAAATTGTGGATCTGCGCGGACGTGAAGGACTGAACCGTCTCCGGCGTACCGAGTATAGAGCGGCCGATCGTCTGATGCCGGTAGGCGGTCTCGGTGAATTTGTCGAAGACGACATCGTCGGGGGTGTCGTGCGCGGCCCCGATCTCCTGCAGGATCACATGCTGTTCGCGCTCGAGTTCGTCGGCGTCGAATTTCGATTCGGTCAAGATGTCCGACAATATGTCGATGGCGAGCGGAACGTCGTCGCTCAAGACCCTTGCGTAATAGGACGTGGTCTCGACGCTGGTCGCCGCATTGATCTCGCCGCCGACATCCTCGATGTCGGAAGCAATCTGGAAGGCGGTCCGGCGGTTCGTTCCC
>JBGTLX010000199.1:0-2986 GCA_041743855.1 Rhizobiaceae bacterium
CCCTGCGTCTGTTCGGGATCGACCTTGAAAGTTTCGTAGAACGAAACGCTGGCCGCCAGCACGTGAAATCGGTCGTCCAGCACGATGAAAGGCTCGGGGATCGTGTTGACGATCGCCTGCGCCAGCGTCTGCGCATCTTCGATTTTTTGAAAGTCTAACATGGGCTGGAGGGTGATCCGATTTGGAGCGCAGAGCGTCGCAGCTAGCGGCCAGTTGCCTGCTCGCATTGCACTTTACACATTGCAAGGGCAGATGTCGCGCGAAAGCCGTCCTTGACGAGTATGCGATGGGTTGGCCTGTCCAACCGCACAGGTCAGCTGTTGGCTCTCGCCACCGCGCGCTTCGCCATCACGACGATCAGATTTGCCCGGTAGTCGGCCGAAGCGTGGATGTCGCTCATCAGCGATCCAGCCGGAACCGACACGCCTGCGAGCGCCGCCGCGTCGAACGAGCCCGAAAGCGCCGCCTCGATCTCCTTCGAGCGGAAAACGCCACTGTCCCCTGAACCCGTTACCGCAGCGCGCACGCCATCGGCGCCCTTGGCCACGAACACGCCGGTGATGGCGTAACGCGATGCCGGGTTGCGGAATTTTTCGTATCCGGCCTTATCCGGCGCGGTTAAGGTCACGGCGGTGATGATCTCGCCGTCTTCCAAGGCGGTTTCGAACAGCCCGGTGAAGAAGTCCGCTGCCGCGATCTTGCGCTTGTCGGTGACGATGGTCGCGCCGAGCGCCAGCAATGCGGCCGGATAGTCGGCCGCCGGATCATTGTTGGCGACCGAGCCGCCGATCGTGCCCTTGTAGCGAACGTGGGCGTCGCCGATTAGCGATGCGAGGTGGACGAAGGCCGGGCAAGCGGCCTTCAGCGCCTTGTCGTTCGACACTTCGTAGTGCGTCGAGCCGCCGTTGATCGTCACCTCCTTGCCGGAGACGCTGATGCCCTTCATCTCCTTGATGTGGGCCAGATCGACCAGATCCGTGGGCGCGGCAAGCCGCGTCTTCATGGCCGGGATCAGCGTCATGCCGCCCGACAGCGCCTTGGTATCCCCGGAGGTCAACAGTTTGGCCGCCTCGGCGAGCGAGGAAGCGCGGTGGTAGTTGACTGCATACATGTGTGGTCTCCTCTGGAGGGCAGTAGGCAATAGGGCCATAGGCAGTAGGGAGTAGGGAGTAGGGAATAGGGAATAGGGAATAGGAAAAAGCTAAACTGGATGCTGGGGCCTGAGTAGCTAGCCCACTGCCTACTCCCCTACTGCCTACTGCCTACTTCCTGTTTCCGGATCGCCGCCCAGACCTTTTGGGGCGTGGCCGGCATGGACAGGTTTTCGTGGCCGAGCGCGTCGGTGATCGCGTTGATGACGGCCGGCGGCGAACCGATCGCGCCGGCTTCGCCGCAACCCTTGATGCCGAGCGGATTGGACGGGCACGGCGTGTTCGAGGTCGAGACCTGGAACGACGGCAGGTCGGCCGCGCGCGGCATGGTGTAGTCCATATAGCTTGCCGTCAGCAGTTGGCCGGTCCCGTCATAATGCGCACCTTCCAGCAGCGCCTGGCCGACGCCTTGCGCAATGCCGCCATGCACCTGACCCTCGACGATCATCGGATTGATGATGTTGCCGAAATCGTCTGCCGCCACGAACTGGATGATCTCGGTGACGCCGGTGTCGGGATCGATCTCGACCTCGCAGATGTAGCAGCCGGCCGGAAAGGTGAAGTTGGACGGATCGTAAAACGCCGTCTCCTTCAGCCCCGGCTCCATGCCGCCCGGCAGATTGTGCGCGGTGTAGGCGGCCAGCGCCACCTGGAACCACGGCACGTTCTTGTCGGTGCCGGCCACCTTGCAGACGCCGTTCTCGATGACGATGTCGCCCTCGTCGGCCTCCATCAGATGCGCCGCGATCTTCTTGGCCTTGGCCTCGACCTTGTCGAGCGCCTTGACGATCGCCGACATGCCGACCGCGCCCGAGCGCGAGCCGTAGGTGCCCATGCCCATCTGCACCTTGTCGGTGTCGCCATGGACGATCGACACCGAGTCGATCGGCACGCCGAAGCGCTGGTTGACAAGCTGGGCGAAGGTCGTTTCATGGCCCTGCCCGTGGCTGTGCGAGCCGGTCAGCACCTCGATCGTGCCGACGGCGTTGACGCGCACTTCGGCCGATTCCCAGAGGCCGACGCCGGCGCCGAGCGAGCCGACGGCAGCACTTGGCGCGATGCCGCAGGCCTCGATGTAGCAGGACAGGCCGATGCCTCGCAGTCTGCCCTTGCTCTTGGCCGAGGTCTTGCGCGCGGCAAATCCGTTGTAGTCAGCGGCTTTCGTCGCCGCATCCAGCGACGCGGCAAAGTCGCCCGCGTCATAGCACATGATGACCGGCGTCTGGTGCGGGAACGATTTGACGAAGTTCTTGCGGCGCAGGTCGACCGGGCTGACGCCCAGTTGGCGCGCGGCGGTTTCCATCAACCGCTCCATGACGAAGGAGGCTTCGGGACGCCCCGCCCCGCGATAGGCGTCGACGGGCGCAGTGTTGGTGTAGATCGCCTTCACATTGGCGTGGATGGCCGGAATATTGTACTGGCCGGACAGCAGCGTGGCATAGAGATAGGTCGGCGTCGCCGAGGAAAACAGCGACATGTACGCGCCGAGATTGGCCTTGGTCTCGACCTTAAGGCCGAGGATTTTGTGGTCGCTGTCGAAGGCCATTTCGGCATGGGTATGGTGGTCGCGGCCATGCGCGTCGGTGAGAAAGCTTTCCGTCCGGTCGGCTACCCATTTGACCGGCACGCCGGTCTTTTTGGACGCCCACAGGCACACGATCTCTTCGGGGTAGATATAGATTTTCGACCCGAATCCGCCGCCGACGTCGGGCGCGATGACGCGCAGCTTGTTTTCCGGCGCTACATTGTAAAAGGCGCTCATCACCAGGCGGGCGACATGCGGGTTCTGCGAGGTCGTCCAGCAGGTGTAGTGGTCTTCGGCCTTGTCGTAATGG
>JBGTLX010000200.1:0-13657 GCA_041743855.1 Rhizobiaceae bacterium
ACCCATGCGGGCATACAAGTCTTCGGCCCGCGCCGCGTCGATCAGGTTCATGGCGGCCTTGACGATGCCGTTCTCGACCAGAAACGCCTCGTCGCAGGGTGCGATGATGTCGACGATGGCATTGCCGATGCACAGCACGTCATAGTCGCTCATGAATGTCTCTCCAAGATAAGTCGATCCGAACTAGCCGCTCAGACCTTTGTTTGCAAACCGGGGTGCGCCATTTTCTTGTCGGCGTGTTCCCTCAGGCCTATGTGGCGGGATGGAAGGAACATAAAGAATGATTCTGGACGCCGCCCGCGCCGCTGCAGGCCAGCTTTTCTCGGCCGAGTTCCGGGTGGTCTTTTTCAAGACGCTCGGCCTGACCCTGCTCGCGCTGGCCGCTCTGTGGTTCGGCCTGAAGGAAGTGTTCGACTGGCTGGCGTTGCCGTGGATCGACGCCATACTGCCCGGCCTTCCGTCCTGGGCCGGCTGGCTCGGCTTCATCGCGGCGATCCTTGCCGGGATAGGCCTGGCGCTCGGGCTGGCCCTTTTCATCGCGCCGATCACGGCAATGATCGCCGGACTGTTTCTCGACGATGTCGCCGAGACGGTGGAACGGGAAAGCTATCCGCTCGACCTGCCCGGCCGACCCGTGCCGGCGTTTGCGGCAATCGTCATGGCGTTGAAGTTCTTCGGGATAGTCATCCTCGGCAATCTCGTCGCGCTGTTGCTCCTGCTGGTGCCGGGCGTCAACATCGCGGCCTTCTTCGTCATCAACGGCTATCTGCTCGGCCGCGAATTCTTCGAGTTTGCCGCCATGCGCTTCCGGCCGGAGGCCGAGGCCAAGGCGCTGCGCAGGAAACATGCCGGCACGGTGTTTCTGGCGGGGCTCGTCGTAGCGGCGTTCCTTGCCGTGCCGCTGCTCAATCTGCTGACGCCGCTGTTTGCCGCCGCGATGATGGTGCATCTGCACAAGACGATCAGCAGGGCGGAGAATCCTGCAACCATGCGCAGGTAAACTCAGCGTAAGAGAAAGCCGCGCCCGAGCACGTCGTCGTCTTCGACTATGAACTCGGACTTGCCTGAGTAAAAAGCGCGGCCGCCGACGCGCGCAGTGATCGCGTCGAACGCGCCGGCTTTGGTTGTGCTTGCCACCGAGCCGGAAAAGCGCGAGCCGGCGATGCTTTCAAAGATGCGGGTCTGGCCGACGCCGATCTGCCTTTTGGCGTGCATGGCGGCAAGCCGGGCGGTGACGCCCGACCCTGTCGGCGAGCGGTCGACCTCGGCGTCGGCAAAGACGCAGATGTTCTTCGTCGGCGCGTCCGAAAATTCATTCTCGCCGTCGGTCAGAATCGTGCCGTACAAGAAAGCGAGATCGTCATGCCCGGGATGCGACAGCGGAAACGCCGCCTTGACCTTTCCGGTCAGCGCGCTGGCCGCATCGACGAAGTCGCGCACGCAATCCCCGCCGAATTCCAGCCCGAATTCTTGGCAGTCGGCCAGCGCATAAAACGCGCCGCCATAAGCGATGTCGAAACGAACCGCGCCATAGCCGGCCACCTCAATCTGCCGATCGCCGGCGAAGAGGAATGCCGGCACGCTTTCGAACGACACAGCGCCGGCTCCGCCGTTTTCGACCTCCACCGAGGCTGCGACCATGCCGCACGGGCATTCGATGTTGACGGCGGCGACAGGCTCCTTAGCCGCCACGATGCCCTGGTCGACGGCGTAGCGTCCGAGCGCGATGATGGCGTGGCCGCACATCGTCGAATAACCTTCGTTGTGCATGAACAACACCGCGAGATCGGCACCCCGCAGGTCGGGCTGGACCAGCAGCGCCCCATACATGTCATGATGGCCGCGCGGCTCGAACATCAGGATTTTGCGCAGATGGTCGAGATTTTCGCGCACATAAGCGCGCTTTTCCAGAATGGTCCCGGCCGGGATCGCCGGGTAGCCGCCGGTGACGATGCGCAGCGGCTCGCCGCCAGTATGCATGTCGACGACGGTGAGCGGTGCGCTCATTTACCGGGTTTCGAAAACAGCGCCTGCGCCCTGTCGAAAGCCATGCCGGCCCGGGTGAAGCCGAAGGTGCCCTCGCTCAGCATCTCGCGCGAGGCGGTTTCCAGCATGCCGAAGGCGAAGGTGGTGAGCTTGGAGCCGAGCGAAATGCGTCGCGCACCCGCATTCGCCAGCGCCTCGACCGTGAATGCCGGCACGACCAGAACATTGACCGGCTTGGACACCGCCGAGCAGATCGTCTTGATCGTTTCCACATCTCCGATGCCCGGCGCATAGAGCACGTCGGCGCCGGCCTGTTCGAAGGCCTGCAGCCGTTTGATGGTGTCGTCAATGTCGGGACGCCCCCACAGGAAATTCTCGGCGCGCGCGGTGAAGACGAAATCATGCCTGAGCGCCCGCGCCGCTTCGACCGCCGCCGCCACCCGCTCGACGGCATGCGCAAAGTCGTAGATCGGCTTTTGCGGATCGCCGGTATGATCTTCGATCGAACAGCCGGCGAGCCCCGCCGCCTCGGCGGCGAAGATGGTTTCGGAAGCACTTTCCGGGCTGTCGCCCTTGCCTTTTTCCAGGTCGGCCGAGACCGGCAGGTCGGTTGCCCCGACGATGTCGCGGCAATGATCGATCATTTCCTCGAAGCCGATGGAGCCGTCGGTCAGGCCGCGCGAAAAGGCGTAGCCGGCGCTGGTCGTGGCGAGCGCCTTGAATCCGAGCGAGGTGAGCAGCTTGGCCGTGCCTATGTCCCAGGGATTGGGAAGGATGAAGGCTTCGCTGGAGTGGTGCAGGTCGCGAAATATCCTGCCCTTGTCCATTAAAACACCCCGCGTTGCGAAAAATGGAACATCAATCTACGACGCCGAACGGGCCGCCGCAATTCGGGAAAGTTGGGCCAGCAGAGTTTCGATCACCCGGTCCCGGTCGAGCCGAAACCGCCCGCGCCCCGCCCCGTCGCATCCGACAGGCTGCGTTCCTCGATCGCTGCGCTTGCGACGGCAGCAAACACGATCTGGGCGACGCGCATGCCGCGCGTGACGACAAAATCGTCGTCGCCGAGATTGATCAGCAGCACTTTGACCTCGCCGCGGTAGTCGCTGTCGATCGTGCCAGGCGTGTTGAGGCAGGTGACCCCGTGCTTGAGAGCTAGGCCTGAGCGGGGCCGGACCTGACCCTCGAACCCTTCCGGGATTTCGAGCAAGAGACCGGTTGGCACAAGGGCGCGCTTTCCCGGCGCTATAATCAATGGCGACGCCTCGGAAACCGCAGCGCGCAGATCCATGCCGGCCGCGCCTGCCGTTTCATAGGCGGGAAGCGCCAGGCCATAGCCATGCGGAAGCCAGACGACGCCGATCAAAGGAGAGTTTTTGGACGCTGTGTTCATCGGGCGATCTAAGTGGCGCGGGAGAACCGCGTCAATTGATATCGGCCGCAGTCAACGGATTTCCACCGGCACGATCGTCGTCTCCTTGATCTCCTCCATAACGAAGGAGGCCGAAACATCCGACAGCGGCACCTTGGCGATCATGCGCTGATAAAGCCGGTCATAAGCCTTCACGTCGGCAACGCGGGCGCGCAGCACGTAGTCCAGATCGCCCGACATCCGATAGACGCCGATGATCTCGGGAAAGGAGATGACGGCGGCGCGGAATTTCGCCAGCCAGTCGGGATCGTGGCTGGACGTGCGGATCAGAATGAACACCGACAGGCCGAGGCCAAGCTTGTCGGCATCGACCAGCGCGACGCGCCCGGTGATGAATTTCTCGTCCTCCAGCCGCCGCATCCGCCGCCAGCAGGCGTTGCGCGACAGGCCCACGCGATCCGAAAGCTGATCGACCGACAGCGTGCCATCACGCTGCAGTTCGGCGAGGATTCTGCGATCGATCGTATCGAGAGTGTCGCTCATATTGGGATTTTATCTCAATAGCGTCGGCTTTAAAGGAATATATTGGGACCACTGAACCTTCTTTCAGGTGCAGGATACTCACCATCAGCAACCGTCAGGAATTTTTCGACATGACCGCACGGCTCGCAAGACTATTCACCCACCATCCGGCCACGGTCGACGAGACCTATCTCGGCCACATGGCTTTTGCCGGCTGGTTCGCATCAAGGCTGTTCATGGCGGCCTTCGCCGCGCTCATTCATGCTTTGTTACCCTTCCTGTTCGAAACTACGGCGAGCCGCATCATCCGCGAACTCTACGAGCGGACGCACAACAGAGGTCGTTAAGCGCATGTGCCGATGGGCGGCTTATCAGGGTGAAGAGGTCTTCCTCGAAGACATCGTGACAGCGCCCTGCCATTCGCTGATCGCCCAGAGCCATTGTGCCGAGCAGGCAAAATCGCCCACCAATGGCGACGGTTTCGGGTTGGCCTGGTATGGCGAGCGGCCGGAGCCCGGCCTCTACCGCGACATTCTGCCGGCCTGGTCCGACCCCAATCTCAAGAGCCTGTGCCGGCAGATCAAATCCGGCCTGTTTTTAGCGCATGTGCGCGCCTCAACCGGCGGCGCGACCACCCGCTCGAACTGCCATCCTTTCGTGTCCGGCCGCTGGTCCTTCATGCACAATGGCCAGATCGGCGGTTTCGAAAAGATCAGGCGGCCGCTCGAAAATTCGATTTCCGATGGCGTTTACGACCAAAAGCAGGGCACGACCGATTCCGAACTCTTTTTTCTCCTGATGCTCGACGAAGGCCTGGATTCCGATCCGCAGGGCGCTGCGTCGCGCGCAACAGCACGGGTGACCGACGCTTCGCGCCGCGCCGGCATCGAAGCATCGCTGAAGCTGACGGCGGCATTTTCCGACGGCGAGACGCTTTACGCCATCCGCTACGCCAGCGAGGGCGACGCGCCGACGCTCTACACGGCAGGCGTTCGCGGCGGCGCGGGACGTTGCATCGTCTCAGAACCGTTCGATCGCGAGGGAGCGAACTGGCAGGCCATTCCGCCGGCAAGTTTTGTCACGATGAAGAAGAACGCCATGGCCATCCGCCCATTCGCGCCGGAAGCGCCAAGGCTGGCGCTGGCGGGATGAGAAACCGGTTTACGGCAAGCGCCTGCTTATATAGAGAATGTTGGAGATAATCGGTTTCTTAACGTATCAAAAGTTCTTACTACCTTAAGGCTATCGCGATTGGCATAACTTCTTCGACTTTTATGTCGGACAGCCGCATCAGATTATAGAGGTGTGCGCCAAGCCCTTGGATTATCAGTTTGCTTGGCTCAATGTCCGTTAGCCCTAGAACAGCGTTGCCACCGACGGCAATAATGCCGCGTCGCTCGAGATCATATACCTCGTAAAGGATGTCGAGGAGCGGAGAAGGGAAATTCGCCTGCGTTCGGTAGCTTTCAGAACGCAATCCCAGTTGGCTCACAATTGGTATAAGCCTCAAAATGCAGAGTTGCCGATAAGTCAGCGACTCGGCCGTTCTAGAAATTTGATGGGCCATTTGCACGCTGATTCCTGCTTCGAACACCACGTTTGCGAGAAGATTGGCCATGTAAGGGAGCTTCTTTTCCTCTGCTTCCCGCTGCGCTCTCAAAATGACGCTCTCAGCAATTTCTTCGGCATCAGAACGTCCAGACACTTTCTCATCAAAGAATCCGTCTGATCGAACTTTTTCGCCTGCATCAATGCGCGCCTTTATTCGCGCCGCAGCCAAGGCCAAAACCCCTCCAACTCGCATCTTTTCACGTGGTCCCAGGAGCCGCTGGGAAATCTCCTCTCCCACATGCGATAGAGCCTGGGATACGGCTGCTCCAGCAGCGCCCAGCACAGCTGCGCCTGCTGGACCGCCTGCAAGAAACCCGATCGCGGCAGCGGCAGCGCCCCCCGCGAGCTGAAAACCGCCGTTTAGCATTCCTCTCAGCCTTTCCTGGGTGAATTTATCTTCTTCTTCCGTCATGTTCGCTCCACTCCAGACTCAAACTGCTGCAAACCTTGGCTAACGTAGGATTGCTTTAGTCGCCTATCGAACGCCCTGCCATGTATAGTTTGGGTGAGACAACAGCACCGGTAGATCGCTGACATCAGATAATCACGAAATTTATCGACTTGCGCACACTCACTTGTTAGAAGCGCGCCCGACAGACGAGATTCCAGAAATTGACTGAAGAAATCAGACGGGCTGTGGCGCGACGCCGCACCTTCGCCATCATCGCGCACCCCGACGCCGGCAAGACGACGCTCACCGAAAAGCTGCTGCTGTTCGGCGGCGCGATCCAACTCGCCGGTGAGGTCAAGGCCAAGAAGGACCGCATCCAGACGCGATCCGACTGGATGAAGATCGAACGCGAGCGCGGCATCTCGGTGGTCACGTCGGTCATGACCTTCGAATATGGAGACAACGTCTTCAACCTGCTCGACACGCCGGGCCACGAGGATTTCGCCGACGACACCTATCGCACGCTTTCGGCGGTCGATTTCGCCGTCATGGTCATCGACGCGGCCAAGGGCATCGAGCCGCGCACGCTGAAACTTTTCGAGGTCTGCCGGCTGCGCGACATCCCCATCATCACCTTCATCAACAAGATGGATCGCGAGAGCCGCGACCCGTTCGACATTCTCGACGAGATCGAACAGAAGCTGGCGCTTGACACGGCGCCGATCACCTGGCCGATCGGGCGGGGCAAGACATTTTCCGGCACCTACCATCTGGCGCAGAACGCGGTGCGCAAGGGCGACCAGGAGAAGGAGCGGACGCCGGTCAACGGCCCCGATTCCAACCGGGTGGCCGGTCTTCTGCCCGACAATGAGCGCGAAGCCTTTATCGAAGAACTGGACCTTGCCCGCGAGGCCTGCCGGCCATTCGAGCTCCAGCCGTTTCGCGAAGGCCATCTGACGCCGGTCTATTTCGGCTCGGCCCTGCGCAATTACGGCGTCCGCGATCTGATCGAGGCGCTGGGAGAGATCGGGCCGCAGCCGCGCGCGCAGGAGGCGGATACGCGTAAGGTCGAGGCCACGGAGAGCGGCATGAGCGCCTTCGTCTTCAAGATCCAGGCGAACATGGATCCCAACCATCGCGACCGTATTGCCTTCGTGCGCGTCTGCTCGGGCAAGCTCGAACGCGGCATGAAGGCCAAGCTGGTGCGCACCGGCAAGCCGATGAGCCTGTCGGCGCCGCAGTTCTTCTTCGCCCGCACCCGCGTCACGGCCGACGAGGCTTTCGCCGGCGACGTGGTCGGCATTCCGAACCACGGTACGCTACGCATCGGCGACACGCTGACCGAGGGCGAGGAACTTTTGTTCCGCGGCGTGCCCAATTTCGCACCCGAAATCCTGCGCCGCGTCCGGCTCGGCGACGCGATGAAGGCCAAGAAACTGAAGGAGGCGCTGCACCAGATGGCGGAGGAAGGCGTCGTGCAGCTTTTCTCGCCTGAGGACGGCTCGCCGGCCATCGTCGGCGTGGTTGGCGCGCTGCAGATCGATGTGCTGAAGGACCGGCTGTCGGCGGAATACACGCTGCCGGTCGACTTCGAGATGGCGCGGTTTTCGATCTGCCGCTGGATCGAGGCGGACGACCCCGCCGATTTGCAGCGCTTCATCGAAGCGCATCGCGGCGACATTGCCCGCGACCTCGACAATGACCCGGTATTTCTAGCGCAACACGAATTCTCGCTACGCTACGAGGCCGAGCGCTGGAAGGCGATCCGTTTCCTGTCGATCAAGGATTACCAGGTGCGCGAGAAAGCCGCCTAGCCGTCCTCGAATCCGGTGAGCACGCCGACCGCGTTGATGCCGATCTCGTCGACGGCATAGCCGCCCTCCATGACGAACAAGGTCGGCAGGCCGAGCCCGGCGATGCGGCGGCCGATCTTCGGGTAGTCGGCGCTCTTGAGCTTGAACTGACTTATCGGATCCTTCTCGAACGTGTCGACGCCGAGCGACACGACGACGATGTCGGGTGCATAAGCGGTCAGTTCGGCGCAGGCGTCCTCGAGCGCCTCGTTCCAGGCGTCGAAACCTGTGCCGAACGGCATCGGGTAGTTGACGTTGAAACCTTCGCCCACGCCCGAGCCGCGCTCGTCGGCATGGCCGAGAAAATAAGGATACTCGGTCAGCGGATCGCCGTGCAGATTGAGCACCTGCACATCGGCGCGCTCGTAAAAAATCTGCTGCGTTCCGTTGCCGTGATGATAGTCGACATCGAGGATGGAGACTTTGGCCGCCCCCTGGTCGCGGAACCATTGCGCCGTCACGGCGGCGTTGTTGATGTAGCAATAGCCGCCCATGAAACTCCGGCCGGCGTGATGGCCGGGCGGCCGGCAGAGCGCGAACGCGGTTCTCTCCCCGGCGTTGACGATTTCGGCTGCGGTCAGTGCCACGTCACAGGAGGATTTGATGGCGTCCCATGTTCCCTTCACGAACGGCGCGCCGCCGTCGAACGAATAATAGCCGAGCAGCGCGTCGATGGTTTGTGGCCGGACATCGCCGCGCAAGCCCCGCGTCGGCCAGGCGAACGGAATGGCGGAGCCGGATTTTCCCGCCGCTTCCCAAAGCGGCCATGCGGTCGGCAGGAAATCGATGTATTCCGAAGCATGGACGCGTTTGGCGGCCGAGAGATCGTGGACGACGGGCGGCAGGATCGGCCCAAGTTTTTCTGCCTCGACGCGCGCCTTGACGATTTCTGCGCGCGACGGCTTTTCGAAGCCGGGGACGATTTCGCCGCCGATCAGTTCCATCTGGCCGGCATGTCCGGCGTGAAGCGGCGAGAAAACGGTCTTCATGAATGTCTTCCTGATTTGGTCGCCTCGACCGTAGCCGCCCGCGCCGGCTTTCGACAAGGATGAGACGCCGCATCGGCACCCCTGAGGTGACGCGATGCCGCCGGTTGAATCGGCGTTCAATCAAACGGTTGCCAAGCCTTGCCGCTTGTGATGACAATTGCGGCGGGACATGGCGCCGCCGTCAAGAGCGGGGTCGGTCGAGTGAGCGGGGTAGCGTGCCGGAAACGACGAGCAGGACCGCCATCGAGGCGCGCGGGGTCAGCAAACTGTTCGGGAGCGGCGAAACCCAGGTTGCGGCGCTCGACGACGTCTCGGTCTCGATCCGCGAGAACGAATTCTTCACCCTGCTTGGGCCCTCGGGCTGCGGGAAGACGACGCTGCTCAGGCTGATCGCCGGGTTCGACTTCCCCAACAGCGGCGAAATCCTGCTCTATGGCGACGACATCGCGCCGCTGCCGCCCTTCAAGCGGCCGGTCAACACCGTATTCCAGAGCTATGCGCTGTTTCCGCACATGACGGTGGCGCAGAATATCGCCTTCGGTCTGGAGATGCTGGGCAAGCCCCGCGCGGAGATCGATGCCCGCGTCGCCGCAATGCTGAAACTGGTGCAGATGGAAGCGCTGAAAAGCCGCCGCACCAGCGAGATTTCGGGTGGCCAGCAGCAGCGCGTGGCGCTGGCCCGCGCACTCGCGCCGCAGCCCAAGGTGCTGCTGCTCGACGAGCCGCTTTCGGCGCTCGATTACAAGCTGCGCAAGGAGATGCAGATCGAGCTGAAACGCCTGCAGCACGAGACGGGCATCACTTTCATCTTCGTCACGCATGACCAGGAGGAAGCGCTGACCATGTCGGACCGCATCGCCGTCATTTCGGCGGGCAAAATCCTGCAAGTCGGCGCGCCGCGCGACATCTACGACCGGCCGGCGGAACGCTTCGTCGCCGACTTCATCGGCGAGACCAATTTTCTCAAGACCGAGATCGTCTCTGTTGCGGATGACAGGGCAATCGTGAAATTGTCGTCCGGTGTCGAAATTCCCGCGACCTTTCCGGCGGGCGCCAAACCGCAGGGCAACGTCACCATCGTGGTGCGGCCCGAACATGCGCAGGTGGCCGTCGAAGGGGGCAAAGCGCAGCTTTCTGGCATTATCGAAAACCTGGTCTATCTCGGCACTGACACGCATTTTCATATGCGTCTCGCTGACGGCACGGCGTTCATCGTGCGCCGCCAGAACAACCGCGGCCACGACGACAGCCTGAAGATCGGCGATCGCGCCGGCATCCTGATCGCGGCCGACGCCGCACAGATCCTGAAGGATTGAGGCGATGGCGGGCGCAGCCGAAATAGCAATCGAGCGGGAGCGGCGCGACGTGCGCGGCCGCTGGCTGCTGTCCGCGCCGGCGCTCCTGATCGTGTTCTGCGCCGCGACCGGGCCCCTGTTCGTCATGCTGGCCTATTCGTTCATGGTGAAGGGCGACTACGGTGATGTGCGGTTCGGGGAGTTCTCGCTCGACGGCTGGTTCTCCGTCCTCTTCCAGCGCGACATCTTTGACGACACCGTCGGCCTTGCCGATGCGCACCTGTCCATTCTCTGGCGTTCGATCCGGCTTTCGCTGATCACCACGGTGCTTGCGCTGGCCCTGGGTTTCCCAACCGCCTACTTCATCGCAACGCGACCGCCGCAGACGCGCGAGGTCTGGGTGTTCCTCGTCACCATCCCGTTCTGGACGAACCTGCTCATCCGCACCTTCGCCATGCAGGAGGTGATCCGAAATGAAGGCATCCTCAACACGGCGATGATGCGGCTGGGCGTGATCGGGGAACCGTTGCAACTGATGTATACCGACGTCGCCATCCTGTTCGGCATGGTGTATGTCTACCTGCCGCTGATGGTATTGCCGCTTTATGCAAGCATGGAAAAGGTCGATTTCCGCCTGGTCGAGGCAGGCTACGACCTTTACGCGACCCGGCTCAGGGTGCTCACGCGCATCATCGTGCCGTTGGTCAAGCCAGGCGTCATCGCCGGCTCGATTCTGGTCTTCATCCCCTCGCTCGGCGCCTATGTCATCCCGCGCGTGCTCGGCGGCGGCAAGAACATGATGCTCGGCAACCTGATCGAGCTGCAGTTCGGCGCCGGCCGGAACTGGCCGCTTGGCGCCGCCATCTCGATCACGGTGATGCTCATCGTCATGCTGTCGCTGCTTGTCTATGTGCGCAACGCCGCGCGCTCGGGTGCGCAACATGGTTAGGACGCGCAGCTTCGACCTCCGCAGCCAGCCCGGCTTCGCATCCATCGCGATGTTCACCTTCTTCATGCTCTATCTGCCGATGGCGGCGTTGGTTGTCTATGCCTTCAACGCCGGCAACTCGATGGCAATCTGGGAAGGCGTGTCGCTTCGGTGGTTCTATTCGGCCGCCAGCAATGAGCGCGTCCAGGAGGCGGCCATGCGTTCGGTCGTCATCGCCGCTTGCGCGGCGCTGATCGCAACCGCTGCAGCCACCATGGCCGCCATCGCCACGACGCGGACGAAACCGTATCCGGGCCTAACGTTCAAATACGCGTTCATCAATCAGCCGCTGATGGTTCCCGAGATCGTGACGGCGGTTGCGCTGCTCATCGTCTTCTCGCGCATCAAGGTGTGGACCGGCTATTCCGGGCTGGGCTACCTAGTCGCCGCGCATGCCGCTTTCTGCATCCCGTTCGCTTATCTGCCGATCCGCGCGCGGCTGGAGAGTATGGATCTCACGCTGGAACAAGTAGCCGCCGACCTCTACGCAACGCCGTGGAGGGCGTTCCGCCATGTCACGCTGCCGCTGCTCAGGCCCGGGATAATCGCAGGCTTCATGCTGGCCTTCGTCGTCTCGCTGGACGACGTCGTGATTACCGAATTCGTGAAGTCAGGCGGTCAGGACACGCTGCCGACCTATATGCTGGGACAACTCCGCCGCGCCACCACGCCCGAGGTCAATGCGATCGCGACGGTGTTCCTGCTCTTCTCTGTCGTGCTCGTCACGGCATTCTTTTTCATCAATCGCCGCAAGGTGTAGTTTGTTCGTCTAAACCAATGGGAGACAGGTCATGAAGACAACACTCAGATTAGCAACGGCGGCGACGGTACTGCTTGCTTTCGCCGGCATGGCGCAGGCGGATGGAGCGCTCAATATCTACAATTGGGGGGACTACACCAATCCCGAACTGATCAAGAAGTTCGAGGAAGCCCACAACGTCAAGGTCACGATCACCGACTACGATTCCAATGACACCGCGCTCTCCAAAGTCCGCGCTGGCGGCCATGGCTTCGACATCGTCGTTCCCTCGGCCAACTACGTCCAAATCTGGGTGAAGGAGGGCCTGCTCCTCGAAGCGCGGCCAGATCAGATGGAGAACTTCAAGAATGTGGATCCGCGCTGGGTCGACGTGCCGTGGGATCCGGGCCGCCGCTATACCGTGCCGTGGCTTTGGGGCGTGACAGGCATCGGCGTCAACACCAAGACCTATGGCGGAGACATCAATACCTCCGCGATCTTCCTCGATCCGCCAGCGGAGCTCGTCGGCAAGATCAATGTCGCGCCGGAAATGAACGACGTCCTGTACGCCACGATAAAGTATCTTGGCGGCAACTGGTGCACCGATGATCTGGAGCTGCTCAAGAAGGTCCGGGACAAGGTCGTCGAGGCGAAGACGAAATGGCTCGCCATGGACTATAGCGTCACCGAGAAGCTTCCCGCTGGCGACTATTCCGCGGTCTTTTACTGGAACGGCGCCATCATGCGCTCGCGGCTGGCCAACCCGGAGATCAAGTTCGGCTATCCCAAGGAAGGCTACCCGATCTTCATGGACAGCGTCGCCATTCTCAAGGACGCCAAAAATGTCGACAATGCCAAGCTGTTCATGAATTTCATCATGGAGCCGGAGAATGCCGCGCTGATCTCGGCATTCGCCAAATACGCGAACGGCATCAAGGGATCGCAGGAGTTCATGCCCGAAGACATGAAAACGGCTCCAGAACTGGTGGTTCCGGCCGAGTTCGAGAAGGCGGGCGAATTCCTGGAATCCTGTTCGCCGGAGGTGGTCAACCTCTACTCGCGCATCTGGACGGACCTGCAGAAGTAATCTGTCCGAATCCGGCCCGGCGGCAGGCACCAGGCCGACGGGGCATGATATGATCGCTTTCAAGGATCGCTTCGGCTTCGAGCGCGGTGCGGTCTCGCTGGCCAATTGGCGCGAGCGGCCCTTCAGTCTATGGAGCTTCCAAAATGTCGGCGAGATCGTGCCGAGCGCCGCGATCCGCTGCGCCGATAGTCTTGAAGGCCAGGCGGACATCGGCTCTCGGGACCTTATCTCGCAGACTGTCTCCCTCAACGGACGGTCCGAGACGGTCGGGGCATTTCTCGAACGCACGCACACCGACGCTTTCCTGGTGGTGAAGGGGGGAAAAATCATCGCCGAGCCCAACGCGCCGCATATGGACACGGATGCCCGCCACATCACCTTCTCGGTCAGCAAATCGCTGACCGCAATCGTCGCCGGCGCGCTCGAAGGTTCGGGATTGCTCGATCCCGACGCCCCGGTCACGCGCTATGTTCCCGAAGCCGGAGGCTCCGCCTATGCCGACGCCAAGGTGAGGCATGTCCTCGACATGACGGTCAGCCTCAACTTCGAGGAGACCTATCTCGATCCGGCAAGCGCCTTCGGACGCTACCGCAGAGCTACGCTGTGGAACCCGTCGCAGGCCGGCGCTTCGGCCGAGACGATGCGCGAGTTCATCACCGGCATCGGCAAGGGCGAGGGCGCGCATGGCGAGGTGTTTCGCTACCGGTCGCCGAACTCCGACCTGCTCGGCATCATCGTCGAGCGCGCTTCGGGCGCGCGCTATGCCGATCTGATGAGCGAAACGCTGTGGATGCCGCTACAGGCGCGCCGCGACGCGTTCGTGA
>JBGTLX010000201.1:0-3915 GCA_041743855.1 Rhizobiaceae bacterium
GATGACCGAGATGATCGTCACCGATTCGCGGACGTCCGATCCCGTCCGACCGGTGTTCCTGACGTTCGACGGCGAGGTCGCGCCGGGCGAGCCGTTCGCCCACATGGTCGCCAACACGGTGCTGAACGGCGCGTTGCGCCGCAGGGCCGGCGAACTCGGCGTCGACATCATCGAGGGCGCGGCGGTGCGGGCGTTCGAAGCAGGCGCCGCCTCCACCCAAATCCATCTGGCCGATGGCGTCTCGGTCGCAACCCGCCTGCTCGTCGCCGCCGACGGGGTGAACTCGAAACTGCGCGACATGGCCGGCATCAAGACGGTGAAGTGGGAATACGGCCAGTCCGGCATCGTCTGCACCGTAAAGCATGAGCGCCCCCACAATGGCCGCGCCGAGGAGCATTTTCTCCCCGCCGGACCCTTCGCCATCCTGCCGCTGAAACCCGGCGCGGACGGGGCCAACCGTTCTTCCATTGTCTGGACAGAGCGGAGCGCGGATGCGGAAAGGCTCGTCTCCGGCGACCCGTTCGTCTTCGAATTCGAACTCGAGCAACGCTTCGGTCTGAAGCTTGGCGAGATCAGCGTCGAGGGCAAGCCACGCGCGTGGCCGCTTAGTCTGACGCTTGCCCGCGCCTTCGTCGGCCACCGATTCGCGCTGGCCGGCGACGCCGCGCATGGCATCCATCCGATCGCCGGACAGGGCCTGAACCTCGGCTTCAAGGATGCCGCCGCCCTTGCCGAGACCGTCGTGGAGGCCGACCGCCTTGGCCAGGATTTCGGCGCGCTGGACGTTCTGGAGGGCTATGAACGCTGGCGGCGCTTCGACACGGTGCAGATGGGCATTACCACCGATGTCTTGAACCGCCTGTTCTCCAATGATTTCGCGCCGCTTCGGGCGGCCCGCGACATCGGCCTCGGACTGGTCGACCGGATGCCGCGCATGAAGGCTTTTTTCATCCGTCAGGCATCGGGACTAACGGGCGAAACGCCCCGATTGCTACGAGGCGAGCCCATATAATATGAGCCTCGACTCCGTCCGGGCCTTCTTCGCCGCCAACGCACCCGACATCAAGATCATCGAAACCGCGCAAAGTTCGGCGACCGTGGCGCTGGCGGCGCAAGCGCATGGCGTGCGCCCCGAACAGATCGCCAAGACGATCTGCCTGCGCGCCGGAGACCAACTGATGCTGGTTGTCGCCTGCGGCACGGCTCGTCTCGACAACCGCAAATTCAAGGACCGGTTCGGCGGCAAGCCGCGCATGCTCGATGCCGACGAGGTGCTGGCGGTCACCAGCCATCCGGTCGGCGGCGTCTGCCCCTTCGGCCTGCCCGCGCCGATGACGATCTACTGCGATGTCTCGCTTCGCAGCTTCGCCGAGATCGTGCCGGCCGCGGGCGCGACCAACGCAGCCGTCCGATTGGCGCCGGAACGGCTGGCCGCGCTTGTCGACGCCCAATGGGTGGATGTCTGTCAGTAAGCGGTTCTGCTGGAATGACCGACCGCCTCGCCCTATGTTGGACGGACCGACATCCCCGGCTGCCGGTTTTCAGCGAAATCCAAATGGGAGACGATCATGGACCGTAACGCAACAGCCGTCTGGAAGGGCGCCTTGAAAGACGGGACCGGCACGCTCGACACGCAGAGCGGCGCGCTGGCCAAACTGCCCTATTCGTTCAAGGCGCGTTTCGAGGACGAAAGCGGCAAATCCGGCACCAATCCGGAAGAACTGATCGCGGCGGCCCATGCCGGCTGCTTCGCCATGCAACTGTCGCATTTCCTGGCCGAGAACGGCACGCCCGCCGACAAGCTCGACGCCAAGGCAGTGGTGACCCTCGTGCCGGGCACCGGCATCACGGGAAGCGCTATCACGCTAACCGGCACGGTTCCGGGCATCGACGAGGCCAAGTTCAAGGAACTGGCACAAAAAGCCAAGGAAGGCTGTCCTGTGTCGATGGCGCTCGGCGCGATCAAAATATCGCTGGACGCAAAGCTCGGCTGATAATTTTTTAATGGAAAAACGAGCGCGAAGAGCGCCCGTTTTTCCATTAAGATCGAACTGCCGGAACAGCGGCGTCAGCGGTCAATATCCGGCGATGCCCTGATGCGCCGCGTTGCCCCACAGTTCCTCTATGCGGTTGTCGCGGCCGCATGCATTGCGGTAGTATTTGTAGCGGAGCGGGTTCTTCTTGTAATAATCGAGGTGGTAGTCCTCCGCCTGCCAGAACTCTCCGGCGGCCTCGATCGGCGTGACGATAGGCTGACCCAGCGCGGCCTGTGCGTCGGCCTTGGCCTTCTCGGCAGCTGCTTTTTGCTCCGCGTCGGCGACGTAGATCGCCGTCGTGTAGGCGTAGCCGCGATCGCAGAACTGGCCGCCATCGTCGGTTGGATCGACCGACCGGAAGAACACGGCCGCAAGCTTTTCAAAACTCGTTTTTGCCGGATCGAACTCGATCTTGACGACCTCTCTATGGCCCTCATGGTTCTGGTAGGTGGCGTTTTGCAGCGTGCCGCCCGAAAAGCCTGATGTGGTGGCGATGACGCCCGGCACATTGTCGAAATCCTTTTCGACGCACCAGAAGCAGCCGCCGGCGAAGATCGCCGATTGCGTTTCGGCGGACGCCGTCGAGGTTTGCGCCGGCAGAACTGCCGACATTGCAAGAAAAGTGGCTGCAAGACTGCTGCGAAGCATCGGTTTCTCTCCCTTTGTGCGCAACAACTAACGCAGCCGTGCACCGTTGCAAATCAAGCCGCAACAATCCTGCGTGATCAGGAACCCGGAAAGCCCTTGCCCATTGGTAGCCGGCTACAATAAAGGGTGTCATGGAACAGCTTATCCAAGAATTCGGCCACCCGACCTACACGCCGTTTCAGGCGATCGCGGCCCGCATGCTGCTGGCTACCCTGTTCGGCTCGATCATCGGCTTCGAACGCGAATGGCGCAACCGCCCTGCGGGCCTGCGGACCCATGTCCTGGTCTGCGTGGCGGCGGCCACTTTCGGCATCCTGACCATCGAGATCATCCATGCGCCTATGTTTGCCGTCGAATCCGTGCATCTCGACCCGATCCGCGCGGTCGAGGCGGTCACGGCGGGCGTTGCCTTCCTCGCCGCCGGCACGATCCTGTTTTCGCGCGGCGAAGTGCATGGCCTGACCACAGGCGCCGGCATGTGGCTGGCCGGCGCGATAGGCCTCGCCTGCGGCCTCGGACTCTGGCAGATCGCCACCTTCGGCACGTTCCTGGTGCTGGTCGTGCTGGTTTTGATGCACACGCTGGAGAGTAAGATCGACATCAGCGACGGCAAGACGGATGCGCCCAGAAAGAATGACGCCAAGGCGAAAGGCGACGACAGCGCGAAAGCGAGCAAGGAATAGAAGCGGTTCGGGCCGATTGCCGGAATTGCAAAAACTTGATATGAGCCGGCCATGAAACAGCTGTTTGGAAATCCAGCCTGCAAGGATTTCGTGCTGCAGGACAGGAAACGCCTGCCGGGCCGGTTCTTTGCGCTGGTGTCCGGCGCGCTTCGCTGCCGTCGCGGCTAGAATCCTGGGCCTTCGGGTCCGCCGTAGCCATTCCCGCCAGCCAGCAGACCAATCGACGGATCACGACCATGAGCGCACCGCGCACCCTTTACGACAAGATCTTCGACGACCATCTGGTCGACCGCCAGGACGACGGCACCTGCCTGCTCTATATCGATCGCCACCTCGTCCATGAGGTGACCAGCCCGCAGGCCTTCGAAGGACTACGCCTGACTGGCCGCATCGTGCGCCATCCCGAGCGCACGCTCGCCGTCGTCGACCACAATGTCCCGACCTCGTCCGACCGCAAGCTCGGCATCAACCGGAACGAGGAAAGCCGCATCCAGATCGCGGCGCTGGCTGCCAACGCCGCCGATTTCGGCGTCGAATATTATTCCGAG
>JBGTLX010000202.1:0-9513 GCA_041743855.1 Rhizobiaceae bacterium
CAGCTTGTCGCGGTCGAACGGCGCCTTGCGGCCGGATTTCTTGACTACGACGAGGTCGCGCAGTTGTACCCGCTCGAAAGTGGTGAAGCGGCCGGCGCAGACCGGGCAGACACGCCGGCGCCTTATCGCCCCGCCATCTTCGGCCGGCCGGGAGTCTTTGACCTGCGTATCTTCCGACTGGCAGTAGGGACAGCGCATGGAGGCCTCAAATCATGTTCGGCGAGATAAGTCGGACTGACGGGAAATAGGTACGGTATCGCCGAACATCACGGGTTAGAATTTGCATACCGAGAACAGAGGCTTGAGCGCCGATGAAAAAGTCGGACAGTAGATCTATCCGGGTTCCACCTGCCGCACGATATCGGCGAAACACTTTCGCAGCGAGGAAAAGGGCCTCGCGCGGCATCGGCTCGACTTCCAAGTTCGTTCCTCGAACAAATTCATCCACTTGCTCGATTCTTTCGTAACCTGCCGAGAGCTCCGCATAGATCACGTCGTTGATGAGAAGTGGGCCGTTGGTCGATGCCGAATCGAGAGCTGCCAAAGACCAATCACTCCATGACGAGTCGTCGGTTAGAAGATCAAACAGAATGTTGGTGTCGACCAGTGTCAATCTTCACCGCGTAGCAAGGCCATGATCTCGTCAGTGGTCATGCCCGGGCCGGCATGCCCGCGAAATTTCTCAAAACGGCTGGGCGGCCGCTTCCCATCCGCCCGCTTAAGCACGATCTCGCCGCCGGCGCCTGCCCGGAATTCCACCTTGGTGCCAGGCTTGAGATCAAGCTGATCACGGACAGTCTTGGGAATGGTCACCTGACCCTTGGAGGTAACGGTCGTGCTCATCTCTTCCTCGGTAAGGAATTTTTTTTCTAAGGTATTACCAAGGGCCGATGAAATCAAGATATGGACGCGATCCGATCGCACTCATCCCAGATACGGATAGAGGGGGAACCGATCCGTCAGCGCCACCACCTTCTGCTTCACCGCCGCCTCGACCGCCGCGTTGCCTTCATCCGAATTGGCCGCCTTCAAGCCGTCCAGCACTTCGGCGATCAGATTGCCGATCTCGCGGAATTCTGCCGCGCCGAAGCCGCGCGTCGTGCCGGCTGGCGTGCCAAGCCTGACGCCCGATGTCACGAACGGCTTTTCGGGGTCGAACGGAATGCCGTTCTTGTTGCAGGTGATGTTGGCTCGGCCGAGAGCTGCTTCCGCGCGCTTGCCGGTAGCGTTTTTCGGGCGAAGATCGACCAACATCAGATGGTTGTCGGTGCCGCCCGACACGATGTCGAGGCCGGTATTCTTGAGGCTGGCGGCAAGCGTCCGCGCGTTATCCACCACGGCCTTGGCATAGACCTTGAACTCCGGCTTCAGCGCCTCGCCGAACGCGACGGCCTTGGCCGCGATCACATGCATCAGCGGGCCGCCCTGCAGACCAGGAAACACGGCAGAATTCATCTTCTTGGCGATGTCCTCGTCGTTGCTGAGAATCATGCCGCCGCGCGGGCCGCGCAGCGATTTGTGCGTCGTTGTCGTCACGACATGGGCGTGCGGCAGCGGCGACGGGTGAACGCCGCCCGCAACCAGGCCGGCGATATGCGCCATGTCGACCATCAGCCAGGCGCCAACCGCGTCGGCGATATCGCGAAAACGCTTGAAATCCCAGGTGCGCGAATAGGCCGTGCCACCGGCGATGATCAGCTTTGGCTTGGTCTCGTGCGCGGTCTTCTCGATCGCGTCCATGTCGAGCCGATGATCGTCCTTTCGCACACCGTAGGAGACGACCTTGAACCATTTTCCCGACATGTTGACCGGCGAGCCATGCGTCAAATGCCCGCCCGAATTGAGATCGAGGCCCATGAACGTGTCGCCCGGCTGCAACAGCGCCAGAAACACCGCCTGGTTCATCTGACTGCCGGAATTGGGCTGCACATTGGCGAAATTGCAGGAAAACAGCTTTTTTGCCCGCTCGATCGCCAGTTCCTCGGCGATGTCGACGAACTGGCAGCCGCCATAATAGCGTTTGCCCGGATAGCCCTCCGCATACTTGTTGGTCATGATCGACCCCTGCGCCTCGAGCACCGCGCGGGATACGATGTTTTCCGATGCGATCAGTTCGATCTCGTGGCGCTGGCGGCCGAGTTCCGAGCGGATCGCGCCGAAAATCTCGGCATCGGCATCCGCCAGGGCGGTTTCGAAAAAAGCTTCGAAGTGGTTTTGCGCGGCAGCAGATGTCATGATGAATGATCCCGTGAAACAAGCCGCGACATGGCGGACGGCTTTCGTGCGCAATTAACACGATTGTTTTGCCCTCGCCACGCTTGCGCCCGCGAAATCCGCTGGCCGGATTGCGGCAGCCACACGCGCGCAACGAGACAGCCTCCGGGTCAAGGCCGGCGATAGAGCGGTACGCGGCCTTCCGGAACCAGCTGAAGCAGATAGTCGAAATCGGCAACATTTGCCGTGAGAACGCAAAGCCCGAGTTTCTGCGCCTGAAAGAACAGGGCGCAATCCTGAAATGCGCGGGACCGGACGTCGTTCCTGTAGCCCTGCAAGCGGCTCAGTATGCCAGAAAGCAGCGCAGTCCTGCCGAGAATTTCTGGATCAGGCGCGAAAAGCCGATGCGGCTGCATCTCCTTGATGGTGACAGCGATCTTGCGGATTGCAGTTTTTGTTCCGGGATGCTGTGGATCCAAAACCCCAACGGTGTGCATCAGTTCCTGAATGACCACGGTTGAATGGTTGGCCAGTCTCAAATCAAGCAAGTCGGGGACGGCATCGGGAATTTAGCCCTGCAAGCCGTCAATGTAGACGCAGGTATCGAGCAACAATTGCTGTCCCGTCCCGTCCCGTCTTGGCGACGCCAAGGCAAGGCAGTGCGTCGTCCTTTCTGCGGGCCAGTGTTTTCAGACGGCCGAAGGGCGCCCATCGAAAGGCCGCCTCAAAATCGAAACCCGGCAAGTCAGAACCCGAGCTTCAGCGACGGGTCCACTGTGCCTCTCGTTTTTCTGAAAGTCGTGGCAAAATCGTCGTCGAGCGCGACGTTTGCGAGAGCGAACTCGATAAGCTCGGTGCCTGCTTCGATGCCGGTCTGTTTTTTGGCTCGCTCTACCAGGACAGGGCTGATTCGGCCGCCAATCCGCGCACTCTTTTCACCCAGCAGTCCGGAATTTTCCGCAGCAGCCATAAACCGCATGGAAACGGGTTTTCGCCGCTATTGCCTTGGTCATTCCGGGCCCTCAGTTGTCGGACGTTTTCAACTTTCGTCCAACATAGCACCAGACTGCGGAATTCAAACAGCAAACTCAAGGCCGCGTGACGCTCCCTAAAGCGCCTGCGAAAGCTGCAACTCGTCCACCCCGTCGCGGCCATAGATGTCGTCGCGGAAATGCGCCACCGCATCCCCTGTCGACCAGGCCGAGATATAGGTGAAATAGACCGGCACCGGAATGGCGAGCGCCACCGGCGTGCTTTCGCCAGTCTTGATCGTCTGCTCGAAGCGCTGGCGATCCCAGCCATCGGTCCCGCGCAGCAGCCAGGTGACCAAATCGCGCACGTTCTGGACGCGCACGCAGCCTGAACTGTCGAAGCGCATCAGCTTGGAAAACAGGCTCTGCTGCGGCGTGTCGTGCATGTAGACCGCATGCTCGTTGGGGAAATTGATCTTGACCGAGGCCATGGCGTTGCCCGAGCCCGGGTCCTGGCGGAAGCGGTACTTCATCGCGTCTTCGGTCGACCAGTCGACGGTCACCGGATCGACCTCTACGCCTTCAGGCCCCAAAAGCCTGATCTTGTTGTTGGTCAGATATTGCGGATCCTTGCGCATTAGAGGAATGATGTCCTTGAGCACGATCGATTCCGGCGCGTTCCAGTACGGGTTGACGATGACCTCGTTGATCGCCGAATTGAGGATCGGCGTCTGCCGGTCGATCTTGCCGACGACGGCCGTGTGGCGCAGCGCGACGCGGCCGTTTTCCACGGCCTCGATCTGGGCTGCCGGAATATTGACCATCACGTAACGGCCGCCGAGATCGACCGACGACATCTCGCGCAGCCGCATCAGATTGGTCTGGAGTTGGCCGAGCCGCACCGGCGCCGACACGTTCATGGCGGCGTAGGAATATTTGCCGAGCACGCCGTCGGACGGCAGGCCGTGGCGCGCCTGAAAACGCTTCACCGCCCCGTCGACATAGGTATCGAAGGATTGCGAACTGCCGGCGCTAGTCGACAGGTCGCCCGAAACCATCAGGCGCTGGCGCAGCGCCACAACGTCCGGATCGACGACGCCAAGCTGCAGCTTCTTGGTCGCCGGCACCATCGGCCAGCCGCCCTGCGCGACGATGCTGGAATACTGCCCGACCGCCTGCTCGATATAGGCAACGGTCTGCAGCGAGAAAATCGGCAGATTGCTCTCGACCTTGTCGCCCTGGCTGGCGCGGGCGTCGAACTGATCGTCCCAATTGCCGCGCCGCGAGGATTTCAGGATATCGCCGATCACGTCCTGGGCGCTGGCCGCGCCCGAAAAAGCTGTCGCTGCGATTGCTCCAGCGCCGGAGAGGAAGAAACGGCGGCTCGTTTTCATGGTCATTGCGGGCTACTTCCTGCGGGTTTCAGCTCATCGGGCGATCGAACCCGGATTTTAGGGTGGCCATTCTTAACAATTCGCCAACCATGAGGCATGGAAACCTGCCGCCGCGAGAACGCATGCCGACAGCCAGGGTCCAGAAAGGCGGAGTCCATCCCCAATCCTCGAGTTGTGGTTCCCACCGGAATATGGCGGCAACGTGGCTTCCGGCCGCACGGGTGCGTGAACGCCGCAAAGAAACGGCCGCACCAATGAAGGCGCGGCCGCTGAACGCGTTCCGAGAGAATTTTTGCCGCGGTCTGGTCGACCGAAAGTCGGCGGCGCCAACTTCCGGAATTCGATCAGACGATTGTCGGAGCAGAGTTTACATCCGGTAGGCGATCGTATCATTCCAGAAGCGATCCAGCCGTTGCAGCGCGCGGTTCATCTGCTTGAACTCTTCCGTGTTGATGCCGCCGACATGCTCGATCGAGCCGACATGGCGCTCGTAGAGACCCGAAACCACTTCGGCCACCGCCGCGCCCTTCGGCGTCAGGCTGACGCGGACCGAACGGCGGTCGATGCGCGAGCGCTGGTGGTTGATGAAGCCGAGTTCGACCAGCTTCTTCAGATTGTAGGAGACGTTCGAGCCGAGATAATAGCCGCGCGAGCGCAACTCGCCCGCGGTCAGCTCCGAATTGCCGATGTTGAACAGCAGCAGCGCCTGGATGGCGTTGATGTCCGAGCGGCCGTTGCGGTCGAACTCGTCCTTGATCACGTCAAGCAGACGGCGATGCAATCTTTCGACCAGTTGAAGGGATTCCATGTACAGCGAGCGGATAGCTTCGCGGCGATCGTCGGATACAGTAGCGGTCTTGGCCGCCGGACGCGAATTGATCATTGTCTTTGCCTCTCGTTTGTCGCCCGGTGATTGTTTTGTTTTCCTCACCTTGATTGCGACACTATCGAATACACATAAAATTCGACTTAAACGGCAGGCTTAACAAGGGGTTATCGGCAATAGATTGAGAGAGAGGCTTAATGAACGGTGACCCGAGGCCATAAAATTAACCGTATCCAGAGCCGTTCAATCTAGCCGTGAACGGCTCTGGCCGCGCGCTTCTTCCGCCAGTGGATGAGGCCCCGGAACGCAAGGTAGAACAGCGCCACCAGCCCGTGCGATGCCACGATCAGCAGGCGCTGGCCGAAAAGGTTGGGAAACAGCCCGTACATCACCGTCTCGATGGCGGCGCAGATGAACCAGATGACCGGCCCCCAGGAGGTCAGCATCCACAGCCCGATCGCGGCGAACGGGAAGAACACCGCGAGCGTCACCGAGGCCACCTGCCAGTGCACCGGCATCAGGTCGAAACGCCACAGCGGACCGTCATAAAGGCCGATCAGGCGCACCCAGTACAGAATGCCGAACAGCAGGCAATAGCCTGAGATCACCCGCAGAAACACCGCGAAAAGCGCTTCTACCGGGCCGGGCCGCAGCACGCCGGGGCCTGTTTGGACGTCGCTCACCAAGTGAGTTCTCCGCCGGGCAGCGGCGCGAAATAGGCTTCGATCACGTGCGGATCGACCTCTTCGAGCGTGGCCGGCCGCCACTCAGGCTTCGTTCCCTTGTCGATCAGCGCCGCCCTGATGCCCTCGTAGAAATCGTGTCCGGCCAGCATCCGCTTGAGGATCCGGAACTCCATCCGCATGCACTCGTCCATCGACATGGTCGAACCGGCCGAGATGGCGCGAAAGGCGACGCTGAGGCTGGTGGGCGAGCGCGTCCGCATCGTGGCCAGCGTCGCCTTGGCGAACTCGTCCGATTTCGACGCCTGTTCCAGGCTGGTGAAGATATCGCCGATCGACCCCAGCGAAAAATGCCGGGCGATCGAATGCAGCGCCGCCTCGTCGGTCTTGCGTGGGGCCGCCCTGAACACCTCGCGCAGTTCGGAGCCGGGATCGCCGCTTTCGGCAATGCCTTCCAGCAATGCAGGTAGATAGGCCGATTCCACCGTATGTGTCGCCAGGCCCGACCATAAGGCGTCGCCGTACTCGATCCGGTTTCCGGTGAGGCCGAGATACATGCCGAAACAGCCGCCGAGATTGGGCAGTAGGAAGCTTGCGCCGACATCGGGGAAGAAGCCGATGCCGACCTCCGGCATGGCGAAGCGCGCATTCTCGGTCATCACCCGGTGCGAGCCGTGGCAGGAAATGCCGACGCCGCCGCCCATGACGATGCCGTCGATCAGCGCGATATAGGGTTTCTTGAAGCTCTCGATCTGGGCGTTGAGCCGGTATTCGTCGGCGAAGAATTCCACCGGCGGCTTTCCCGCACGGCCGGCTTCGTAGATATCGATGATGTCGCCACCCGCCGAAAACGCCCTGCCCTCGGCCTTGACGATGACCACGACGACGCCCGGATCGGCCTCCCAGGCGGCAAGTGCTGCACTCAGCGCCTTGACCATTTGGTGCGTTACAGCATTCAGCGCCTTCGGCCGGGTCAGAGTCACGATGCCGGCCATGCCGTGCCGTTCGAAACGGATCTGGTCGCCGCCGCCAAAATCCATGTTGTCAAAATCCTTCGCCCGCGCCTCGACGGGATTGCAGTGCTAAAGCGATGCGGTCGCTCGCGTCAATGGCGGCGAACGCTGGATTTACGAAGTCGCCTGCAGGCGCAACATCCTGCCTAAAGGATACTTGTGCGAGACAACTGCTTCGCTTCCGGAAGCCGTTTCAGTCCCTTTGTTATCTCGGCTGTCCGCTCGCGAACATGCGCTGCATCGAATGCCGCCTGAAGCCGCAGCCACGCGTCGGCGGTGCTGCCGATCACGAATTCGAGCCGAAGCGCCATTTCCGGCGAAATCGCGCTGTCGCCCTTGACGATGCGGTGAACTTGCGCGCGGGTAACGCCGAGGGCGGCAGCCGCCTGCGCCACGGACAGACCGAGTTCATCGATCGCCGATCTCACAATTCGACCCGGATGGGGAGGGTTCTTCATTGCCACAGCCATGTTCCTTCAATGGTAGTCGGTAAAATCCACATGTTCCGGCTCATTGTCGAACCTGAAGACGATACGCCAGTTGGCTCGCACGGTGACTGCCCAATGACCCTTGAGATCGCCGCTCAAAGGATGCAGCCGCAAGATGTCGAGCAAGCCAAGGATTTCCTCGATCCGCTCCACCATCTCCGGCGGGAGGCTTCCTCGGTCGCCCTTCTCGTAGAGCCTTTTCAGTCCACGATGCTTGAACGATCTTATCATCAGACCTGATGTATTATGTCGCGCGACACGATACAATGCGCTCGCATTCGACACGATCTCGGAGTTGGTCATCGGCCAAACAGCGTGATAAAAGCCGGCAATTCCGGAGTTTGCCCGATGAACAAGTTTTCCCTTCCCGCCGCGCCGCGCTCTGTCGACGAGATCACCGGCGGGCGCAGGCTGCGCCGCATGCGCAAGGCCGACTGGTCGCGCCGGCTGGTCCAGGAAAACCGCCTGACGGTGGACGATCTGATCTGGCCGATCTTCATCGTCGATGGCGAAAACCGGCGCGAGGAAATTTCAGCCATGCCGGGCGTTTTCCGCCTGACCATCGACCTTGCGGTCAAGGAGGCAGAACGCGCGGCGAAACTCGGCATTCCGGCGATCGCCACCTTTCCCTATGTCGGGATGGGCCTGCGCGACCAGACCGGCTCGCATATTCTCGACCCCGACAACATCATCAACCGCGCCACGCGTGCCATCAAGCACGCCGTGCCCGAAATCGGAATCATCACCGACGCCGCGCTCGATCCGTTCACGGATCACGGCCATGACGGCATTTTGCGCGATGGCGTCATCGTCAACGACGAAACGGTGGCACAACTGGCCGCGGTTGCCGTCATCCAGGCCGCCGCAGGAGCCGACATCATCGCGCCTTCCGACATGATGGACGGGCGGATCGGCGCGATCCGCGACGCACTCGACGCCAACGGTTTTCAGGACGTGGCGATCATGTCCTACGCCACCAAATTCGCCTCGGCCTTCTATGGACCCTACCGCGAGGCAGTCGGCACCGCCGGCCTGCTCAAGGGCGACAAGAAGACCTACTACCTCGATCACGCCAATTCCGACGAGGCCGTGCGCGAAGCGGAGCAGGACATTTTGGAGGGCGCCGACATGCTGATGGTCAAGCCCGGCCTGCCCTATCTCGACATTATTCGCAGGCTGAAGGACGAGTTTGCCATGCCGACCTTTGCCTATCAGGTGTCGGGCGAGTATTCGATGATCAAGGCGGCCGCCGCCAATGGCTGGATCGAGGGCGACAAGGTCATGCTCGAATCGCTTCTCGCCTTCAAGCGCGCCGGCTGCGACGGCATTCTTACCTACTTCGCCTCGCAGGTCGCGGAGATGCTGAAAGGGTGATCTCCGATCGTCTTGTTCTGGCCGGAGGCCTGTGCGGCGCGGCAGGCGTCGCGTTTTCAGCTGCGGCTGCCCATTCCGGCGGCGGCACTGTCGGCACCGCGGCGTCGTTCCTGCTGATGCATGCGCCAGCGTTTGTCGCCGTCGGCCTTATCGGCGGGGGCAAAGTGCCGCGCATCGGAAGCTGGGTCTTGCTGGTCGGTCTGCTGCTCTTTACCGGCGATCTTCTGATGCGCGACTATGCCGGCACGCGGCTGTTCCCGATGGCCGCGCCAGTTGGCGGCCTGCTCCTGATCGCCGGCTGGCTGATCATGGCAGCGTCGGCGTTCACGCGGCCGATGCCGCGATGATCCCCTGGATTCAGCTCGGCAACGCGAACATCCCTGGCGGCGGCGAACTGCGTCTGAAACAGCGCGGCGCCGAATTTTCGATCAGGCTTGGCGCGAGCGAGCTGATGAACAGCCGTCTCAGCGGATCGGAAGAAGCGCTTGCCAGCCTGTCATGTCGGAAAATCCGCGAACGCCCTGCCCCAAAAATCCTGATCGGCGGGCTG
>JBGTLX010000203.1:0-1793 GCA_041743855.1 Rhizobiaceae bacterium
ACGGGGGAGGGGGACCATGCGCAGCATGGTGGAGGGGGCATTCGGATGTCGTAACATTGGCAATTTTTCGGTACGCTTCGTCGAGGCATATTCATGAATTCCATCCCCCTCGACGCCATCACCCTTTCCGTCATCCAGGCAGCGCTCCAGCAGACCTGCGATGAGATGGATCTGACCTTCTCGCGCGCCGCGTTCTCGCCGGTGATCGCCGAGGCCAACGACCGCTCGGACGGGATTTACTCCGCCCTCGACGGCTCGCTGATCGCACAAGGTTCGCAAGGGTTGCCGGTGTTCGTCGGCGTGATGCAATATTCGACCAAGACGATCATCGAGATGATCGCGGATGGAAGCTGCCTGCCGCCGCAAGAGGGCGACATCTACATCGTCAACGACCCCTATCTCGGCGGCACGCATCTCATGGACGTACGTTTCGCCATGCCGGTCTGGCGCGGAGGCAAAATATTTTGCTGGCTATCGAATACCGGCCACTGGCCCGACATCGGCGGCTCTGTGCCGGGCGGGTTTTCCGCTTCGGCTACATCCGTCGAACAGGAAGGCCTGCGCCTGCCGCCGGTAAAACTGTTCAAGCAGGGCGTACTTGACCCGGAAATCTACGCCATCATCTGCTCCAACATCCGCATCGCCGACCAGCGCATCGGCGATATCCGAGCGCAGGCAGCCGCCCTTCGCATCGGCCAGGAGCGGCTGTTCGCCATTCTCGACCGTTACGGGGACGAAACTGTCGTTGCGGCCATCGCCGAACTGCGCCGCCGTGCGGCTGAGCAGATGCGCGCGCATATTTCGGCGATTCCGGACGGCATTTATCGGTCGAAGGCCTTCGTCGATTCCGACGGCGTCGTCGACCAGCCACTGACCATCGCGCTCGCCATCGAAAAGGCCGGCGACACGCTGACCTTCGATTTCGCCGGCTCGTCGCCGCCCTGCATCGGGCCGATGAACAGCGTGCTCGCCACCACTCTGTCGTCGGTCTATCTCGCCATGCGCCATATTTTTCCCGATGTGCCGATCAGCGCGGGGGCCTTCGAGCCGCTGATCGTCCGCCGGCCGGAGGGCACGTTTCTCGACGCGCACTATCCACGGCCCGTATCGGGCTGCGCCGCGGAAGTCTCGCAGCGTATCGCCGAAGCGGTCTTCGCGGCCATGGTCCAGTCGGTTCCCGAAAAGGTCACGGCGGCCCCTGCCGGCTCCAGCGGCAATTTCGCGCTCGGCGGCAACGATCCGGCGCGCGGCCGCGACTATGTCATGTACCAGATTTCCGGCGGCGGCTATGGCGGCAATGTTTCTCATGACGGCCTGTCCAATGGCTGCTCGACCATCGGCATCTCGAAATCGCCGCCGGTCGAGATCATGGAGCAGGCCTATCCGGTGCTTTACCGCCACTACGCGCTGCGCGAAGGCTCCGGCGGCGCCGGCAAACATCGCGGCGGTTTTGGGCTGGCCTACGAGGTTGAGTTGCTGCGCGGTGAGGCGCGCGCATCCTTCGTCATGGATCATGGCCGCACGGGGCCTCAGGGAGCGCTCGGCGGCGCCGACGGCGCGGTCAACACGGTCACCGTGTTTCGCGACGGCGAACCGCATGTGCCAAAACATCTCTCCAAGGAGCAGGACATTGCGCTGAAGGCCGGCGATCGCGTGGCCGTCGGGACGCCGGGCGGCGGCGGCTATGGCGATCCGTTCGCGCGGGACCCTGAAGTGGTGCGCACGGATGTCGCGCTGGGCTATGACACGGGGGCAGAGGCGAAGGAGACATGCGGCGTGGATATGGACACGAG
>JBGTLX010000204.1:0-2147 GCA_041743855.1 Rhizobiaceae bacterium
GGACGCGGTCGCCTATGCCGCGAGGATCCTCCAGGACCAGCTGCAGGTGTTCGTCAATTTCGACGAGCCCTCCCGCATCACCGCGGAAGAGGAGCGCCCGGAGCTCGAGTTCAATCCGGCCCTTCTGAAGAAGGTGGACGAGCTCGAATTGTCGGTGCGTTCGGCCAACTGCCTGAAGAACGACAACATCGTCTATATCGGCGATCTGATCCAGAAGACCGAAGCGGAGATGCTGCGCACCCCGAATTTCGGCCGCAAGTCGCTCAACGAGATCAAGGAGGTTCTCGCCCAGATGGGGCTCCATCTCGGCATGGAGGTGCCGAACTGGCCGCCCGAGAACATCGAGGATCTGGCCAAGAAGTTCGAGACTCATTACTGAGCGATCCGCTGAAGGAACAGATCCATGCGTCACGGAAATCGCGGCCGCAAGCTCAACCGGATGAGCGCCCATCGCAAGGCCATGTTCGCCAACATGGCGGCATCGCTGATCAAGCATGAGCAGATCGTCACCACGCTGCCCAAGGCCAAGGATCTGCGGCCGATCGTTGAGAAGCTGGTGACGCTCGGCAAGAAGGGCGGGCTTCATGCCCGCCGCCAGGCCATCGCCAAGATCGGCGATGTCGGCGAGGTGGCCAAGCTCTTCGACGTGCTCGCCAGCCGCTACCAGGACCGTCCCGGCGGCTACACCCGGGTTCTGAAGGCGGGCTTCCGCTATGGCGACTCCGCTCCGATGGCGGTCATCGAGTTCGTCGACCGCGACCCGGAAGCCAAGGGCAAGGATTCCGGCCCGAGCCAGGCCGACGAGGCTTCAGAGGCCGCTTAACGCTCGCTAGATGCTGATCAGATAGAGCAGGGCGGGCACCGTGACGGCTGAAACCAGGGTCGTCACCAGAATGCTGCTGGACGCGCCTTCCAGATAGGCGTCGTACTGCTCGGCAAAAATGTAGACGCTCGCCGCGGTGGGAAGTGCCGCCATGAGGACCGCGACGCTGATCCACATTGGATCGAAGCCGCCGATTAGGCTGAGCACAACGAGCACGATCGCCGGGTGGGCGAACATCTTGAGCCCCACGATCACCGGAAACTCCGGTCCCACGCCGGAAAATCGGCGCTTCGACAGTGTGATGCCGAGCGCAAACAGCGCGGCCGGCGCGGCGGCCCCGGACAGCATTTCGAGAAAGGTATCGAGCGCCGTCGGCAGTTCAAGCTCGAACGCCGCCGACACGGCACCCGCCGCCGCCGCGACGAACAGCGGGTGAAGCAGGACCGAGCGCGCGATCCTCAGTGCAAGCGTGGTCCGTGTCGTCCCGTGCGCCGTCGTGCCGATGGCGCCGGCGAGCGGCACCAGCGCGAACTGGATCGCGATGTCGAAGCAGAAGATGAGGATGGCCGGAACCGCCGCCGCCTCTCCGAAGGCCACGACGGACAATATGAGCCCCATATATCCGACATTGCCATAGCTCGCCGCCGACGCCTGGAGGCCGGCGACATGGACGCGCGCGCCCAATGCCAGGACTGCGAATGCGAATGCGGCCGCAAAGACCAGGAAGGTCGAGAGCGATGTTGCGAATATGAACGGCCAGTTGAGCAGCTGCTCGAAGGGCGCGCCCGCAACCGTGCGGTAGATCATGGCCGGCAGGGCGAAATAGAGCACGAGAATGTTGAGCCGGTCGCCGGTGCGCTCCTCGATATGAAACAGTTTGGCGGCCGCCGCGCCGGCGAGCATCAGGCCGAAGAAGGGCAGCGCAAGATTGACGACCTCGATCACGATGTCCCCCTCGGTTCGAATTGATCTCGAATTCTACCGGTTCCGTTAACCCTTCCTAAAGGACTTGGTTCGCGCGCGGCTGCCTTGTGCTAAAGTTTGCTGGTTGCGCCGCCGGTGGGCATGCGCGTCAGTAGACGAAGGAACATCGGACGGTGAACAATTCCAACAGGCTTCAGCAATCACCGGCGATGGCGGCGGCCGAAGAGCCCAAGCACGTCGCCCTGCGCTATCTCCTCGAGGCCTGGGATGAAGCCGTCCAGGATGGCGTCGATTCGGACTGCCTGGCGACGGCGGCCATTTTCGCGGCACTCTCCGACATGATCCAGTCCTATGGCGAGGAGCCGGTGGCGAAGATGGCCGAGGGGCTGGCCGAACGCAT
>JBGTLX010000205.1:0-4210 GCA_041743855.1 Rhizobiaceae bacterium
GAAGTGCAAGTGGCGCAGGAGTTGCTGCAAACGATGGGATTTCGCCAGTTCGTGCCGATCGTGGCCGCCTGTCCTGGCTGCGGGCGCACCACGTCGACCGTATTTCAGGAACTCGCCCAGAACATCCAGGCGGATCTGCGCAAGAACATGCCTCTCTGGCGCGAAAAGTATCCTGGCGTCGAGGAACTGAAGGTCGCCGTGATGGGCTGCATCGTCAACGGGCCGGGCGAATCGAAACACGCCGATATCGGCATCTCGCTGCCCGGCACCGGCGAAACGCCGACTGCCCCGGTGTTCATCGACGGACGCAAAGCCGCTACCTTGCGCGGCCCCGACATCGCCCGCGAGTTCGAAAAAATGGTTGCCGACTATATCGAGCGACGGTTCGGTCGCGACAAAGCGGCGGCGGAATAGTCCGATGCGGGGCTGGGCAAAAGCGGCGCTGCTCCTTTGCACGACCGTCTGGAGCGCTTCAGCGCTCGCCGATCCGCCGGGACGCACAAGGCCTGTAACGGTTGGACGGATCTGCGATCTGATCGACATCCATGCGACGCGCCATGGCGTGCCGCGCGATTTCCTCGCCCGGCTGATCTGGAAGGAAAGCCGCTTCGATGCGGGTGCGGTCAGCCCGGTCGGCGCGGAGGGCATCGCGCAGTTTATGCCGGGGACGGCTGCGATACGCGGCCTCGACGACAGTTTCGACATCGATAAGGCCATTCCGGCTTCAGCGAAATATCTCGGCGAACTGAAGACCGGCTTCGGCAATCTGGGGCTTGCGGCGGCAGCCTACAATGCCGGCGAAAATCGCGTGACGCGCTGGCTTTCGTCGGGCGGGTTCCTGCCTCTGGAGACCGAAAATTATGTTCTCGACATCATGGGCGAGCCGGCCGACAAATTTTCGGACGCTTCCTACGCCGGGACGGTGCAACCCCTTGACTCGAAATCGAGTTTTGCTGTCGCCTGTCGGCTGCTGCCGGTGGTTCAGTCCAGGGTGGTCGCCATGTCGACCGTCACCGTCAAGCCTTGGGGCATTCAGGTCGCCGGCAATTTCAGGCGCGACGCCGCGATCCGCCAATGGCAACGCCTCAGCGGACGCTTTCCCGCGTTGCTTCGCGACTACGATCCGGTGGTCAGCCGCGTTCGCTCGCCGCGCGGCCGGCGCGGGATCTACACTGTCAGGATAGGTGTCGACAAAAAGGCCAAGGCCGACATCATCTGCCAGAAACTGCGCGGGGCGGGCGGGGCCTGCGTTGTGGTCAAGAACCGGTAGAACTATCCTAGACGGCCAACGGTTACGCCGTTTTGGCCGTTTCCGTCTCACTCAGCCACGCACCGATCTTGGCGCCGAGCCGGCTCGGCGATATGGGCTTGGGCAGATAGTCGTCCATGCCGGAGTCCAGGCATTTCTCGCGGTCGCCCTTCAGCGCATGCGCGGTCACGCCGATGATCGGTGTGTGCGCGCCGCTCGCCGCTTCCGCATCGCGGATGGCCCGCGTCGCCTCATAGCCATTCATCTCGGGCATCGACACGTCCATGAGGACCAGCTTCGGGTTCAAGGAGCGATACATTTCGACGGCGGTCCGGCCATTGCCGGCAATACGGTAGGACAGGCCGAGGCCGGCGAGGATCTGGCCAAACACCATCTGGTTCACCTCATTGTCCTCGGCCACCAGAATGTCGAGCACCGCGCCGCTCGAGGGCAGGCTGTCGCGGATCGGCTCGGGGGACGCCGGCGCGCGAAGCATGGTGAAGGCCGGATTGGCAATTGGCTGGGCCGCATCACGCGTGAACCGCGACCGCGCGCTTTGGCTGCGTGATTTCTGGATGGCGGCGACAACCGTGCCCAAGAGGACGGCGGATCGAGCAGGTTTGGTCAGATGGGCGGCAATGCCGAAATCGAGCACCAGCCGGCCGAAATCGATCTGGTCGACGGAGGTTAGCAACACGACCGGTATCGACGAGGTGCTTGCGTCGGAGCACATGGCCCTGGCCACATCGGCGCCGTTCATGCCGGGCATCTGGTAGTCGAGGATGACGCAGTCGATCGACGCGCCGAGCTGGGCCGCCCTGTCGAGGAAGGCCAGGCCGATGGCTCCGCTTTCGGCTGCGGCGCAGTCGAAGCCCCAGCTTCTGAACTGCTCCAGCAGGATCTCGCGGTTGACCGGATTGTCGTCGATGACCAGCACGCGGGCGCCGGTGACATCGACCGGGACGGCCTGGCTCGGGGCGCTCTCTTCATGCGCAGGCACCTCGACGGCAAACCAGAACACCGAGCCGCGGCCGACCTCGCTTTCGATGCCGATCCTGCCGCCCATCAGGTCGACGAGCCGTGCGGCGATGGCGAGCCCCAGGCCGGTGCCCTCGTGGCGGCGGGTCGATGAGCCGTCGACCTGCGCGAATTTCTCGAAGACGGTCTCCAGCTTTTCCGCCGGGATGCCGATGCCCGTATCCTCGACGCGGACCTTCAACTGCACGATGTCGTCGACCGTCTCGCCCGAAACGTCGATCAGAACATGGCCTTTTTCCGTGAATTTGACGGCGTTGCCGAGCATGTTGGTGATGATCTGGCGGAACCGGCCGACATCGCCGATGACGAAGGCCGGCAGGCGCGGATCGACGCGCACGATCAGTTCGAGGTTCTTTTCGGCGACGCGGGCCGAAACCAACGTCGCGACATCCTCGACCGCCTCGGCCAAGCGGAAAGGAGCAGGGTCGAGCGTCAACTGACCGGCATTGATCTTGGAGAAATCCAGAATGTCGTTGATGATCGTCAACAAGGCGTTGCCCGATTTGACGATCACGTCGGTAAAGGTCTTCTGACGCTGGGTCAATTCGGTCTTGGCCAGAAGCTCGGTCATGCCGAGAACGCCGTTCATCGGGGTGCGGATTTCATGGCTCATATTGGCCAGGAATTCAGACTTGGCGCGATCGGCCGCTTCCGCCTTGGACAGGGATTCTGCCGATGCGGCGAAAGCCACCCGGATCGCCCGTTCCATCGGGCGGAAAATCCACATGGCGACGCCGAAGATCACGACGACGAGCAGAAGGCTGGCAGAGATCAGCAGGCTGTTGGCGTCGGCATCGGCATTCCGCCGTTCCGCGTCAAGGGCGATCCGTGCGCGGTCCAGCATCGGCTGCACGAACAGATCGTTCTGGTTGCGGATCTCGCGGTAGCTTGCCTCGTCGACGTTTTGGGCGGCGGCGAGCACACGGAGGTTGCGCACGATGTCGCGCGCTGTCCAGAAGAGGTCGCCGTTGACCGAAGCTTCGTTCATTTCGCCGACGGTCGCGGTCGAAAGCTGTGGCTTTAGCCGGGCCAGTTCTTCCGTCAAGCCTTCTATCGAAGCATCCAGCCGTTCGGCGTGGCCGCGCGCGGCGCCGGTCAGATCGTCGCGCGTGTCCTCGCGCCAGGCTGTCATAGTGGTTCCAGCGAAGGCGGAGGCGTTGCGCAAATCCAGCGTCAGCGTGGTGATCGCGCCGCCGGCGGCGTCGAGGTCATTGCGGAAACCGTTAGCCCTGTTCATCGCATAGATGATCGCCCCGCAGGCGACCGCGAAGATCAGAAGGCCGGACAGATAGCGGATCCGTATGGAGCGGATAAAGGACGATTGATCGGACACGCGCTTACCCCAGCACCACATTGCGCAGACATTGCCGATCGGGATTACGCTGTATTTACATTAAAATTCCGTTCTGCGAATCTGGAGCCGCGCCATGTCATCTGCGGCGGGCCGCGACAAAGCGCGCCGCAGCCTTCAGCATGGCGGCGCGGTCGCCATAGGGTTCGAGCAGGTCGTGCGCCTGGCCGATCAGCCCGTCGAGTTGCCGGCGCGACCAATCGACGCCGTGGAGCGCCACCAGCGTCGCCTTGCCCGCCGCATCGTCCTTGCCTGTGGCCTTGCCCATGGCGGCGGCATTGGCGGTCACATCGAGAAGATCGTCGGCAAGCTGGAAAGCCAAGCCGACGCCCGCGCCGAATTCGCCCAGCCGTTCCCGGTCTTCCAGGGAAGCGCCGGCCAGGATTGGACCGGCCTCGCAGGCAAAGCGAATCAGCGCGCCGGTCTTCATGGCCTGGAGCCGTATGATGCCGGCCTCATCGGGTATGGAACGTTGGGCATCGAGGTCGAGCGCCTGGCCGCCCGCCATGCCGCCGGCGCCGGCCGCCCGGGCAAGGCTCAGGACAAGCTCGGCCTTTCGCTCGGGCGCGACG
>JBGTLX010000206.1:0-9209 GCA_041743855.1 Rhizobiaceae bacterium
TTCGGCACCGGCGGCGGGGCGCTTTTCGCCAGCGCCGACGAGGGCGAAAGCTGGCGGCCGATCGCGCAGCATCTGCCGGCGATTTCGTCGGTCGAGACGCTGGTCGTCGATGACTAGGCCCGTCGACAGTCCGGGCGCCGCCGGCTTACGCGCCCGCTCTCCCGCAGCGCCGGTCGTCGTGCGGCTGCCGGGCGTGCTCGCCGATCTGTTTCCAGATTCGTCCCGGCGGGTGGAACTCCCGGCCTCGACCGTCGCGGAAATGATCGACGGGCTGGACTATTTGTGGCCCGGCATGGGCGACCGCCTCCGCGACTCGACGCCTGCGGTGCGCCGCCACATCAACATCTTCATCGACGGCGAACGCGCCACGCTCGAAACACGGCTCGCTCCGGGCGCGGAAGTTTTCGTGCTGACCGCCATCAGCGGCGGGTGACTTCGCATCCCGCTGCAACCGTTGGGTCTTTGCAACTGCCCAAACTTTGCAACTGCCAAAACTTTGCAACTGCCAAAACTTTGCAACTGAATGTCATCTGGCGCATAGTCCGGGCATGCAAAGACGGGCTGCCAGAAAGCTGGACTACGAGAAGGAACTGCGCCGGCAGGGGGTGCGGATCACCCGTCCGCGCCGGATCATCCTCGGCATATTGTCGGAAACGGAAGACCATCCCGACGCGCTGGAAATCTTCCGCCGCGCGGTCAGTGTCGACGCCGGCATCTCGCTGTCCACCGTGTATCGAACCATGAAGCTGCTGGGCGACATGGGCGCGATCCACCGGCATGCCTTCGAGGGCGGGCCGTCGCGCTTCGAGCACGCCACCGGCGATCACCACGACCATCTGATCGACATCGAAACCGGCGACGTCGTCGAGTTCAAGTCCGACAAGATCGAGCAATTGCAAAATGAAATCGCCCGCTCGCTCGGCTACGACATCGTCCACCACCGGCTGGAACTCTACGGCCGCCGACGCCGCGCCGGCTGAGCGACCCGCGAAATCGCCGCGCTCGGTTGACGAAGCGGAGCGCGCGCGTCAAACATCGCCGCGCAACTGGACAGGGCAAAGACCCTGCGCGGGTTGAAACAGAGAAAAAACCATGGCGATTGCCGATATCGGGTTGATAGGCCTTGGCGTGATGGGATCGAACCTCGCGCTCAACATTGCCGAGAAGGGCCACCGGATCGCGGTGTTCAACAGGACCACCGCCCGCACCCATGCCTTTCAGGCCGAAGCCGGCGCATTGCAGGATAGGATCGTCCCCTGCGAGACGATGGCGGAGCTTGTCGCCGCGACAAAGCCGCCGCGGCCGGTGATCATCATGGTGCTGGCCGGCAAGCCGGTGGACGAGCAGATCGCACTTTTGGGCGGCGTGATGTCTGCCGGCGACATCATCATCGACGCCGGCAACGCCAATTTCCGCGACACGATGCGGCGCTTCAAGGAACTCGAAAATTCCGGCCTGACCTTTATCGGCATGGGCGTTTCGGGCGGCGAGGAGGGCGCGCGCCACGGTCCGTCCATCATGGTCGGCGGCACGCCGGAATCCTACGCCCGCGTCGAGCCCGTGCTGACCGCGATCTCGGCGAAATTCGAAGGCGAGGCCTGCTCCGCCTGGCTCGGACCGAACGGGGCCGGTCATTTTGTCAAAACCATCCACAACGGCATCGAATATGCCGACATGCAGATGATCGCCGAAATCTACGGCATCCTGCGCGACGGGCTCGGCATGGGCGCGAAGGAAATCGCCCCGGTCTTCGCCGGCTGGAACAAGGGCCGGCTCAATTCTTATCTGATCGAGATCACAGCCGAAGTACTTGCTGCCGACAACCCGCAGACGGGCTCGCCGATGGTTGACATCATCCTCGACCGCGCCGGCCAGAAGGGCACCGGCAAATGGTCGGCGATCGAGGCCCAGCAGCTTGGCGTTCCGGCGACCGCGATCGAGGCGGCGGTCGCGGCCCGCGTGCTCTCGTCGCTCAAGGACGAGCGCGCCGCAGCGGAAAAAGCCTATGGCGCGGCCGATGCTTCTTCCCTGGGCGGCTCGAAGGACGAAGTAATGGCTGACCTCGAACTGGCCTTGTTCGCCGGCAAGATCACGGCCTACGCCCAAGGCTTCGCGGTGATGGCCGCCGCCTCGCGCGAATTCGGCTGGGATCTGCCGCTGCCCACCGTCGCAAAAATCTGGCGCGCCGGTTGCATCATCCGGTCGCAGTTTTTGGGGACGCTCGCCGAAGCGTTCGGCGGCGGGCCGGTGGCCAACCTTTTGATGGCCCCCGCCTTCATCGCCATGATGAAGGAGGCGCATCCGTCGCTCCGCCGCACGGTAGCGCGCGCAGCCGAGGCCGGCCTCCCGACGCCGGCGCTGTCGTCGGGGCTCGCCTATTTCGACAGCTACCGGCAGGGGCGCGGAACGTCCAACATGATTCAGGCCCAGCGCGATTTTTTTGGCGCGCACGGGTTCGAGCGCATCGACATGGCAGGCGCTCACCACGGCCCCTGGGGCAGCGGCGCCGGCGGAGCCTGACATGGACTGGTCGTTCCAGCTCTACAGCGCGCGAAACTTTCAGCCCTGGCCGTCCGTCTTCGACCTGCTGGCGCGGCTGGGCTACGCGCAGGTGGAGGGTTTTGGCGACCTCTATCTCAATGCGGCGGCCACACGCGCCGCACTCGACCGCAGCGGTCTTTCCATGCCGAGCGGGCATTTTGCGCTGGGGCCGCTGGAGAACGATTTTCCGGCGGCGCGCCGGATCGCAAGGACGCTCGGCATGCGCATGATTGCTTGCCCCCATATCGAAGCGGCCGACCGGCCCGTCGATGCAGTCGGGTGGCGCGATTTCGGGCTCCGGCTCGGCCGCATCGGCAAGCAAGCCGAAGATGCGGGTCTCGGCTTTGCCTGGCACAATCACGAGTTCGAGTTCGCCGCACTTGCCGACGGCTCGGCTCCGCTAACCCAAATTCTCGACGCCGCGCCCGGCATCGGTTGGGAGATCGATGTGGCCTGGGTGATCCGGGGCGGCGACGATCCGCTGACATGGATCGACCGCTATGGCGACCGCATCGCGGCGGCACACATCAAGGATATCGCGCCTGCCGGTGCGGCGCTGGACGAGGATGGTTGGGCGGATGTCGGCTACGGCAATGTCGATTGGACGAGCCTGATAGCCGCGCTTCGCAACAAGACGGCGGCGGAGTTTTTCGTGATGGAACACGACAATCCGGGCGATCTGGAGCGCTTCGCGCGCCGCTCGATCGAAACCGCCAAAACCTTCGAGGGCTAGTCATGGCGCGCAAATTCGGCATCGGCGTCATCGGCTGCGGCAACATTTCGAAAACCTATTTCTCGCTGGCAAAACTGTTTGCCGGCATCGAGATGCGCGCCTGCGCCGACATCAACGAGGCGGCAGCCAAGGCGCGCGCCGCCGAGTTCGGCCTGCGCGCCGAAAGTGTGGCCGGGCTGCTCGCCGCTCCGGACATCGACATCGTCGTCAATTTGACCGTGCCTTCCGTGCATTACGAGGTGTCGAAGGCGGTGCTCACGGCAGGCAAGCATGTCTATTCCGAAAAGCCCTATGTGCTTTCGGTCAGGGACGGGCTCGATCTCCAGAAACGCGCCGACAAAAACGGCCTGCGTATCGGCTCGGCCCCGGACACCTTTCTCGGCGGGTCGCACCAGCTTGCGCGGCATCTGATCGACAGCGGCAAGGTCGGCAAGATCACCGGCGGCACCTGCCATGTCATGAGCCACGGCATGGAAGACTGGCACCCCAACCCCGACTTCTTCTTCCAGCCGGGCGGCGGGCCGATCCTCGACCTCGGCCCCTACCACATCGCCAATCTGGTCCAGCTGATCGGCCCGGTGCGTCAGGTTGCGGCTCTGGCGACCATCCCGGCCAAGGAGCGCACGATCACCTCGCAGCCCCGGCACGGCGAAAGAATTCCGGTGACGACGCCGACGACGATCCACGCTCTTTTGGAGTTCGAAAGCGGCGCTGCGATGACGCTGACCGCGAGCTGGGATGTCTGGGACCACGCCCACGCGCCGATGGAACTCTATGGCGAGGAGGGCACCATTCACCTGCCCGATCCGAACTGGTTCGGCGGCGAACTGATCTACAGCGAGCGCAAGACGCGCGTGCCCAAACTGCCCCGATGGGATCACCCGTTCGGCGTTCCCAATCATCGGGACGGCAACGGAATGGTGGCCAACTATCGGACTGTGGGGCTGGCCGACATGGCGCGGGCGATCGCTGAAGTCCGCCCGCACCGCTGCTCGGGAGAGGCAGCCCTGCATGCCGTCGACATCATGATGGGTATCCTGAAATCCGGCGCGACCGGAAAATTCGTCGCCATGCGCACCACCTGCGAACGCCCCGAGGCGCTCGGCGTGTCCGAGGCGAAAGCGCTGCTATCCGCCAAGAAGCATGTCGCCGCCTGAGCGCCGCCAACAATCGATCAAGGAGAAAAATATGACCTGGCAACCCGCCGAAAACCGCTACGAAAAGATGATCTACAATCGCTGCGGCAGTTCGGGGCTCAAGCTGCCGGCGATTTCGCTCGGGCTCTGGCACAATTTCGGCGAGGACACGCCGCACAGGGTCAAGCTGGCCATCTGCCGCAAGGCTTTCGATCTTGGCGTTACCCATTTCGATCTCGCCAACAATTACGGTCCGCCTCCGGGCTCCGCGGAGACGGCGTTCGGCGAAATCCTGCGCACCGATTTCTCAGGCTATCGCGACCAGTTCGTCATCTCCAGCAAGGCCGGCTACGAGATGTGGCCGGGACCCTACGGCGAATGGGGCAGCCGCAAATATGTGCTGGCCAGCCTCGACCAGAGCCTCAGGCGCATGGGCCTGGACTATGTCGACATTTTCTACTCGCACCGCTTCGACCCCGACACGCCGCTCGAAGAAACCATGATGGCTCTCGACCAGGCGGTGCGGTCGGGCAAGGCGCTCTATGTCGGCGTTTCCTCCTACAACTCCCAACGCACCCGCGAGGCGGCCACGATCCTGCGTTCGCTCGGCACGCCGTTCATCATCCACCAGCCGAGCTATTCGATGCTCAACCGCTGGGTCGAGGATGACGGCCTGCTCGACACGCTGGATGGGCTGGGCCTCGGCTCGATCGTCTTCTCGCCGCTGGCCCAGGGTATGCTGACTGGAAAATATCTTGGCGGCATTCCGCAAGACAGCCGCGCGGCGCAGGGAAAGTCGCTGAGCCAATCCTTTCTGGACGACAAGACCCTCTCCAACATCCGCGCGCTGAACACGATTGCGGAAAAGCGCGGCCAGACGCTGGCGCAAATGGCGCTGGCCTGGGTGCTGCGCGGCGGCCGCGTCACCTCGGCGCTGATCGGCGCGAGCCGGCCGGAGCAGGTCGAAGATTGCGTCGGTGCCTTGGCCAATCTCGCATTCAGCGACGCGGAACTCGCCGAAATCGACGGCCATGCGCGCGACGCCAACATCAATCTTTGGGCAAAATCGGCCGAGCGCGAAGGCCCGGTGCGGAAAAAATAGCCGGCACAAGGCGGCGGGTCCGGAGAAAGCGCTTGAGATTCAGCCTAGGGCGCGCCGAAACGGGTGTTTTCGGGGTCGCTCTTGGGGGACGAGCGGAGCGTGCTTTTGGGTACGTGAGCACCGGAAGCTTAGAAAACAGCCGTTTGCAGGCCGCCATCAGGTGAACGTCAGTGGGCTTCGTCCCAATTGTCGGCAGCCCGCGCATCCACCTGCAGAGGCACGGCGAGATCGACGGCCGGCATAGCGGCGTTCCGCATCACGTCGCGCACCACCGGCATCGTCGCTTCCACCTCTTCGTCGGGCGCTTCGAAGATCAGTTCGTCGTGAACCTGCAAGAGCATGCGTGCCGAAAGCCCGGCGTCCTTCAGCGCCGCGTCCATCCGAACCATGGCGCGGCGGATGATGTCGGCGGCCGATCCCTGGATCGGCGCGTTGATCGCCGCGCGTTCGTTGTTGGCGCGGATCGACGGATTGGACGAGCGGATTTCCGGGTAATGCGCCCGCCGCCCGAAAATCGTCTCGACATAGCCCTTGTCGCGGCAGAACGCCTTGGTCCGGTCCATGTAGTCTTTGATGCCCGGAAACCGCTCGAAGTATTTCCTGCTGTAGTCGCCGGCCTCCTCGCGCGGGATCGACAGCTGGTTGGCCAGGCCGAACGCCGAAATGCCGTAGATGATGCCGAAATTGATGGCCTTGGCGCGGCTGCGCACCTCGCGCGGCATGCCCGCCACCGGCACGTTGAACATTTCGGACGCGGTCATGGCGTGGATGTCGTCGCCATTGGCGAACGCTTCTTTCAGCTGTGGAATGTCGGCGACATGGGCGAGGATGCGCAGCTCGATCTGGCTGTAGTCGGCCGAGACGAGCTTGTTGCCCTTGTCGGCAATAAAAGCCGTCCTGATCCGGCGCCCCTCGGCGGTGCGGATCGGGATGTTCTGCAGATTGGGTTCGGATGAGGACAGCCGTCCCGTTGAGGTCGAGGCCATCGCGTAGGAGGTGTGGACGCGCTTCGTCTCGGGATGGATATAGTCCGGCAACGCGTCGGTATAGGTCGATTTCAGCTTGGTGAGTTGACGCCAGTCGACGATTTTTCGTGGCAGTTCATAGCCTTCGGCGGCCAGTTCTTCCAGCAGCTGGGCGGTGGTGGACCATTGGCCGGACTTGGTTTTCGTGCCGCGCGGCAGGCCCATGCGGCCAAACAGAATGTCGCCAAGCTGTTTTGGCGAGCCAATCATGAAACGCTCGCCCGCGACATTGTAGATCTCGTCTTCAAGAGCCGCCGCGCGCTGCGCGAGTTCGCCCGAAAGCCGCGACAGCATCTGCCGGTCGACCGAGATGCCGCGCTCCTCCATCCGCGCCAGCGTCGGGATCAGCGGCCGCTCCAGCCTTTCATAGACCGAAACCAGCCCGTTGGCGGCCAGCCGCGGTTTGAGCACCCGCCACAATCTCAGCGCCAGGTCCGCGCCCTCGGTCGAATAGGTGGTCGCCCGCTCGATGTCGACGAAATCGAAGGTGACCAGGCTGCGGCCGGACCCGACAATGTCCTTGAACGGGATCACGGCGTGGCCGAGCCAGCGTTCGGCAAGCGCGTCGAGGCTGTGGCCGCCGGAGCCCGCGTCGAGCACATAAGACATCAGCATCGTGTCGTCGAAGGGCGCGATGTCGATGCCCAGCCTGTGCATCAGCAGCCAGTCATATTTCATACTGTGGCCGATCTTCAGGACCGAAGGATCGGCAAGCAGGGGAGCGATGGCCGCGATGGCGTCGTCGAATGAAATTTGCTCGGCGATGCGGCCGCCGCCCAGAAGGTCGCCTTCCCCCGTCCGATGGGCGATCGGCACATAGGCCGCCCGACCCTGTCCGGTAGCCAGTGAAAAGCCGACAAGCTCGGCCCGCATGGGATCGAGAGAAGTCGTTTCTGTGCGGAAGGCCACAACGCCCGTTTCCCGCGCATCGGCGATCCACGATTCCAGCGTCGCGAGGTCGCGGACGCAGCCGTATTTCGCCCGGTCGATCCTGGCGCTGCCCGCCGCGACCGCGCGCGCTTTGGCGAGGGACGAGGGGCTCATCCCCTCCCCCTTGCGGGGAGGGTGGCCCGCCGGGCCGGGTGGGGGTGGCGAAGGATGGAGTGCATCGTCTCCACCCCCCTCCGTCTGCTCCGCAGACACCTCCCCCGCAAGGGGGGAGGAAAGATCCGGCCCGTGCGCCTCGGCGCCCTTCTGCACCGTCACCTGCTCGGCTTCGATTTCGGCTGCGTCGGTTCCCGTCGCTTCCGCGACACGGCGCGTCAGCGCGGTGAATTCCATCGCCTTGAGGAAGGCGATCAGTTTTGGGCCGTTCGGCGCATGCAGCACGAAGTCTTCGAGCGCATCGGTGACCGGCACATCGTATTTCAGCCGCACCAGCTCGCGCGAAATCCGAGCCTTGTCGGCATTGTCTATGATCGCCTCGCGCCTCTTGTCCTGCTTGATTTCGGATGCCCGCGCGAGCAGCCCGTCGAGGTCGCCGAACTGCTCCAGCAGCAGCGCGGCCGTCTTCGGCCCGATGCCGGGAACGCCTGGAACATTGTCGACGGAATCGCCGGTCAGCGCCTGCAGGTCGATCATCTTGTCGGGCGGTACGCCCCACTTCTCAAAAACTTCGGCAACCCCGATTTGGCGGTCCTTCATCGGGTCGTACATCGACACGTTCGCGCCCACGAGTTGCATCAGGTCCTTGTCGGAGGAGATGATCGTGGTGTCCCCGCCGACCTCGCAGGCAAGCCGCGCGTAGGTAGCGATCAGGTCGTCGGCCTCGAACCCGTCCATCTCGATGCAAGGCAGGTTGAAGGCGCGCGTCGCCTGCCGGATCAGGCCGAATTGCGGCACCAGATCTTCCGGCGGTGCCGAGCGGTTGGCCTTGTATTCGGCGTAGAGCTCGTTGCGGAAGGTTTTCGACGAATAGTCGAAGATCACGGCGAGGTGCGTCGGCACGACGCCGACATCGGTGTTGCGCGCATCCTGCATCAGCTTCCACAGCATGTTGCAGAAGCCGGACACGGCGCCGACCGGCAACCCGTCCGACTTGCGCGTCAGTGGCGGGAGCGCATGGTAGGCGCGAAAGATATAGCCGGAGCCGTCGACGAGGAAGAGGTGATCGCCAGTTTTCATGGCGCTAGCCCTAACGCGGAGGCCAAAAACTGTCCATGCCAAACAGGCGAAGTCGGCATGTCCGCAACCCTCGAAAAAATCGTCGAGTTCACGCGTTTGTTACAAACTTGTAATGAAACAGCCCTTGAATCGCCACCTTGAGAATTCCAGTTAATTTGCATCGGCGTTTTTTTGCCGAAGTCCGGAGTATGGCCCGTCCCCCGCCTAGACCGGACACTGCGGCAGCCTCATCCCCCTCTCCGGGCTGCCGCAACATTTGAAGTAAAGCCGCCGTGGTTGTCCCCTCCACCACGGCGGTATTTTTCGCGCCGGGCCGAGCAAGATTCGTTTTTCGCGCCGGGCCGAGCAAGATTCGTGCTGCGTTTGAATCGAGGTTTGAAGTCGAGACCAGCGGCCGATGCCGGTCGATACGCCGGCAAATTCGTCATCCATGCGGCGCGGGCGGGGCCGGGCGGATTTCTTTCGCTGCGGGCTTGTTGTAAACCGCTGACGCTATCTCCGCCAGCTACGGAAATTTTGAATGACAATCCGTTTCCACCAACACGATC
>JBGTLX010000207.1:0-8906 GCA_041743855.1 Rhizobiaceae bacterium
ACGGTTGGCGAATTTTGGGTCGAGCGGCGCGTCGATGCTGACGTCCGGCGCGGTTTCGGCTGGCGCTGCTTCGGACGGCGATCCGGCGAGTGCGGGAGCCTTTGCTTCTTTCTTGCCCCCAAAAGCGCGGGTGAGTCCGCCGAGCATCGAGCGGACGCGACCGCTCGTAGCTGCTTCCGGTTCGCTGATCGTTCCAAGGGCGGCGATTGCCGCGGCGGCGGCCGCCTGCGCCGGCGACAATTCGGCTTTGCTCGCCTTTTTGCCTCCGGCGGCGTCGATTTCAGTTATGGCGTCGCCGTCTCTCTGCATGGACCCGTCCGGGTCGATCGACGGCGCGTCCGTCAGAGTTATCTTGTGCGGTGCGGATGCCGCTAGCGGACGAAGCCCCGCCACCGCGGCGATCGTTTCGTTCTCCAGCGAAGCCAGCCGTTCGACGATCTTGAGCAGCGTGTCGTGGATCGCCTCGAAGGTCTTTCCGTTGCGCTCGTCGGAACGGCGCGTCAGGTTTTCCAGCGTCTTCAGATCATGCGTCAACCCGGAGAACGCCGCGGAATCGGCTTGCGACCCTGCCAGCGACCGGGCGGCGGTTTCGGCCGCCTCGCGGGCCGCTTCCAGAATGCTGTCGCGGCTGCCCGCGATCGACCTTTCGATCGCGTCGAGGCGCGGCCCGATATCCTCGAATGCGGGCAGGGGTGCGCTCGGTTGGGCAAGATGGGCCGAAAGCGCTGCGACCTGCGATTCCAGATTGCGGATCAGGTCGGGATCGATGCCGGCAAGCTGTCGGGCGGATGTTTCAAGCCTCGCCGAAATGTCGTCGAGCCGCGTTTCTATCCCGCTGGTCGCGGCAGCGCCGCCGCCCGCCGGGGTTTCGAGTGTTGCGGCGAGCGCCGAAAGGCGCGCATCGAGGCAGCCCATGATGGCAGCCGCGTCCAGCCCGCCGGTGCGCTGTTCGTCGAACTTGTCGGCCACTTCGTCGAGGCGGCGCTCCAGTTCGCGAAAAAGCAGATTGCCCTGATCGAGCGCCTCGCTCTGGCGTCGCTCCAGCATGGAGGACAGGATGTCGAAACGCTGTTCGAGGCCGGCGATGATGTCGGCCGACGCCGGCGATTGCGGCGCCTGATCGATCTTGTCGGCGATCAGCGCAATCTGGCGCGACAGCTTTTCGATCGATTGCTCCGGCATCGCGGTGCGGGCGGCCATCTCGTCGACGCGCTCGGAAAGCAGGTTGAGGCGCTCGATGATTGCTCCGGCGGCCGGACGATCCCCGGCGACTTCCTCGATCTGGCGGGCAAGCGCCGAGATGCGCGCCTCGATGCGTTCGAATGGTTCGGAATCAATTCGGGTGGACTGGGCCTCGACCGCCGAAGCAACGATGGCGCGCGAGATTTCGTCGAGACGTTCCTCGATCAGGCCGAAAGTCTCGGGTTTGAGTCCGCCCTGCTGGCCGATGAAATGTTCCAGCGCGCTGGCGAGCATGCGCACCTTTTCTTCGAGGGAGGGGAGGGCAAGCGATTTGGGCAGATTGCGCACGGCGTCGCTTATCTCCTCCAGCCGCTTGGCGATGGCGACGAGGCCGGGTTGTGCAACCCCTTCGTCCGTCGTGAAGCCATGTTCGAGCGTATCGAAGCGCCGGTCGACCGAGAGCACGGTCTCCTCGCGGGCGAGTGTGTCGAGCGAGGTCTTCAACTGCTCGATTTCGAGCCTCAGCATGTTAACGCTTTTGTCGCCGCTCTTTTCCGCAAGCGACTGGATTGCGCCCGACAGCCGCTCGAGTTCATTGCCGAGCATTTCCGGCGCGACGCCTGATCCGGTTGCGTAGCTGCGTTCGATGTCCTTGCGCAGCGTCTCGAACTCGCGGCGCACACCCGAACTCATCTCTTGGCTCAACTCCTCGCGCAGCCCTTTCAGCTCTCCGGCGAGCTTGCCGAAGGCTGCGATTCCCGTCTCCTGCTCGCGCACCCTTTCGGCATCGCGTGCGATGGACTGGTATCGCCGATCGTGGCTGCGGCGCTCAGGCGCGGGCGCCCCGTCCTCTAACCGTTCGCCGTAAGCCAGATTGCTGGCATGAGGCAGTCTTGCAGCCGCAAGGTCAGGCTCGTCCCTGTTCCGGTCGATCTGATGTTCGAGCGTTTCGAGCGAGCGGTTGAGCTGGTCCAATGACGCATAGGGCCTGCGCTGGCGGCCGGCGTTCAGTTGGTCGAGATAGGACCGTTTGCTGGTCATCGAAACGCCCATTTGCCTGTTCGCCCGGTGTCGATGGTTCCTTTGGAATCCCTTTGCCGGCCTTGGAGATCGTAAACAAAGACGAAGCAGGGATCGGATGGGAACCGACAGACCCACAATTCCCCGAACGTGGTAAAGAAGGCGTTAATCAAAATCAGCAATTCGTTAATTTTATTCGCGCCGAACCGGCTGTCATGAAGCCGAACCGGCTGTCATGAACCTGGTTAAAATGTCGCGGCGCAAACGGCGCGACGCCCGGCCTTTCAACCAAAGCGCGCTTGCATGACGCGCTGCTCCCCACTATATCATTTACGTAAACGTAAGTGGGTGCAGAGCGCTCGCTTGCGGAGCTCGCACTGAACTTTGACCGGAAGCTCAGGCTTTTGCCGCTTCCCCGCGCTCGCAGCGCCCACGGAAAAACATCCAATGACGACGACCAAAAATCCGGCCGGCGAAGCCGCCGCCAACACCAACCGTTCGTCTTCCGAGCCCGCGAATGATTTCGTCCGCATCGGCGAGATGGCGAAGAACTACGATGTTACGTTGCGGACATTGCGCTTTTATGAAGACAAGGGGTTGCTCGCGCCGAAGCGTGAGGGCAGCACGCGGCTTTATTCGCGTCGGGACAGAACGCGCCTGAAACTGATCCTGCTCGGCCGCAAGGTCGGATTTTCGCTGCGCGAAGTGAAACAACTGATCGATCTTTACGATCCGTCGGGCTCCAACGCCAAGCAGCTTCGCCTGGTGCTGGAAAAATCCGAAAAACAGCTCGGTCGGTTGCGCAAGCAGAGATCGGTGCTGGACGAGGCGATCGACGAGCTTTCGGCACATATGGTTCGCGTCCGGCAGTTGCTGACGGAGAAGCCCGCGTCGCGGTCCGCGGCTGCAAGCTGATAATCGAACACCATCCGGCTATTGTGGAGGGCGCTGTGGCGCCCTTTTTGCTGTCAGACTTTTGGCGTACAAATTTCGCGTCGGGAGAATATTGACGTTTACGCAAACGTCAATATTTGCTAGGTGACTTCCTAGCGGCGCTCCCGCGACCCTGGAAGGGGCGCTCCGATGAACGCAGTTTTGAGGAATTCCCGATGCCGATCTACCGTGCGCCCGTCGAGGATACGCTCTTCGTGCTCAACGACGTGCTCGGCTACGAGCGCCACAGCAACCTTCCCGGCTTCTCGGACGCCACGCCCGATTTGGTCGAGGCGATCCTCGCCGAGGGCGGAAAGCTTGCCGAGAACGTGCTGCTGCCGCTGAACCGCGTCGGCGACCTCGAAGGCTGTCGTCGCGCCGATGACGGCTCGGTCGCCACGCCGAAGGGTTTTTCGGACGGCTACCGGCAGTATCGGGAAGGCGGCTGGATGGGGCTTGCCGCGCCTGCGGACTATGGCGGGCAGGGATTGCCTTACGCGGTGCATTCGGCCGTCGGCGAATATTTCTCGTCGGCCAACATGGCGCTGATGATGTATCCGGGGCTGACGCAAGGGGCAATCGCGGCGATCCTTGTCCATGGCACGGACGAGCAGAAGACGACATGGCTGCCCAAAATGGTCGAGGGCGCGTGGACCGGCACGATGAACCTGACGGAGCCGCATTGCGGCACCGATCTCGGCCTGCTGCGCACCAGGGCCGCGCCCAATGGCGACGGCAGATACAAAATCTCCGGCCAAAAGATATTCATCTCCGCCGGCGAGCACGATCTGGCCGGCAATATCGTGCATCTGGTGCTGGCCCGCATCGAGGGCGCGCCGGAGGGCGTCAAAGGCATATCGCTGTTCATCGTGCCCAAATTCAGCCTCGACGACGCCGGCGAACCGGGGGCTCGCAATGCCGTCTCCTGCGGTTCGCTGGAGGAGAAGATGGGCATTCACGGCAACGCCACCTGCGTCATGAATTATGACGAGGCGACCGGGTTCCTGCTCGGCGAGGCGAATGGCGGGCTGAAGGCCATGTTCACGATGATGAACGAGGCGCGCCTTTCCGTTGGGCTGCAAGGCCTCGCCGTGTCGGAGATCGCCTACCAGAACGCCGCGGCTTATGCGAAGGACCGTATCCAGGGCCGCTCGCTGACGGGCGCCAAAGCACCGGACAAAAAGGCCGATCCGATCATCGTCCACCCCGACATCCGCCGCACGCTGATGACCATTAAGGCGTTCAACGAGGCTGGACGCGCCCTGCTTTTGTGGACGGCGCTGCGCTCGGACGTGGCGCATCGTTCCCCCGACGACGCGGATAGCCAGGCTGCCGACGATCATATGGGCCTGATGACGCCGATCGTGAAGGGCGTTTTGACCGACAAGGGTTTCGAGCACGCGGTCATGGCGCAGCAGGTTCTGGGTGGCCACGGCTATATCGAGGAGTGGGGCATGAGCCAGTATGTGCGCGACGCCCGCATAGCCATGATCTACGAGGGCGCTAACGGCATCCAGGCGCTCGATCTCGTCGGCCGCAAGCTGGCGCTGAACGGCGGCCGCGCCGTGCAGGCCTTCTTCAAGGAGGTCGGCGAGTTCTGCGAGGAGAACCGCGCCGACGAGAGCGTCTCGCTTTACACCAAGGCCTTGAAGAAGGGTCTGAACGATCTCCAGGCGGCGACGATGTGGCTGATGCAGAACGGCGTAAAGAACCCCGACGACGCGGGCGCCGCATCGACCGATTATCTGCATCTTTTCGGGCTGGTCTCGCTTGGCTATATGTGGGGCCGGATGGCCAGGGCCGCGCGGGACAGACTCGCCAATGGGGCGGACGACCGGGTATCTTTCTACGAGAACAAGCTTGTCACGGGGCGCTACTTCATGGAGCGTGTGATGCCCGAAACCTCGGCGCATTTGGCGCGGATTTCCACCGGCTCGGCAACGATGATGGCGCTGCCGGCAGACGCGTTCTGAGGCGCAAGACTGCCGATCGCTCGCTTTGATGGCGCGGTTCGATACCAGGGAGAAAAAGATGGCCGAAGCTTATGTCTATGACGCGGTCCGCACGCCGCGCGGACGCGGCAAGAAAGACGGTTCGCTGCACGAGGTGCCCGCCGTCCGGCTCGGCGCGAAGGTGCTGGAGGCGTTGCGCGACCGCAACGGTCTCGACACCGGCGCGGTCGACGACATCATTTTCGGCTGCGTCGATCCGGTCGGCGAGGCGGGTTCGGTCATTCCGCGCGCGTCGGCCTTCGAGGCCGGCTACGACACCAAGGCTCCTGGCATGCAGATTTCGCGCTTCTGCGCGTCCGGCCTCGACGCCATCAACCTCGGCGCGGCCAAGATCGCTCAAGGAGCGGACGAGATCGTCATTGCCGGCGGCGTCGAATCGATGAGCCGGGTCGGCATGGGCATGTCGGGCGGCGCGTGGTTCATGGACCCGTCGGTCGGCCTGCCGGGCTGGTTCGTGCCGCAGGGCATCTCGGCCGACCTGATCGCCACCAAATACGGGTTTTCGCGCGACGACGTAGATGCCTACGCGGTCGAAAGCCAGAAGCGCGCCGCCAAGGCCTGGAGCGACGGCCGGTTCAAGAACTCGGTCATCCCGATCAAGGACCAGAACGGCCTGACCATTCTGGACCATGACGAGCATATGCGCCCGACGACCGACATGCAGTCGCTGGCCGCGCTCAACCCCTCCTTCGTGATGCCCGGCGAGATGGGCGGCTTCGACGCCGTCGCCGTCCAGAAACATCCGGAGATCGAGGCGGTCGAACACGTCCATCACGCAGGCAATTCGTCCGGCATCGTCGATGGCGCGGCGGCCGTGCTGCTCGGCTCGAAGAAGGCCGGCAAGGCGATGGGCCTGAAGCCGCGCGCGAAAATCCGCACCTTCGCCAACATCGGCTCCGAACCCGTGCTGATGCTGACCGGCCCGGTCGACGTGACGGAAAAGCTGCTCAAGCGCGCCAGGATGAAGATCGAAGACATTGATCTGTTCGAGCTGAACGAGGCCTTTGCCTCGGTGGTGCTGCGCTACTGCCAAGCCTTCGATATCGACCACGACAAGATCAACGTCAATGGCGGCGCGATCGCCATGGGCCATCCGCTCGGCGCGACCGGCGCGATGATTTTCGGGACCGTGCTGGACGAGTTGGAGCGACGCGATCTGAACACCGCGCTGATCACGCTCTGCATCGGCGCGGGCATGGGCACCGCGACGATTATCGAGCGGGTCTAGCGCCTCTTCCTTCTCCCCGTCTTTATACGGGGAGAAGGTGGCCCGAAGGGCCGGATGAGGGGCAGAGCCAGGCTTTGCAAAGTTAGCGCCGCCCCTCATCTGCCTGCCGGCATCTTCTCCCCGTATAGAGACGGGGAGAAGAGACAAGCTTCCCCGACGGCGCTCGCCACGGGCAACGGAACGACTCAGGGAGAACCTCTCCAATGGCCACATACACAAACTTCACGGTCGAAACCGACGCCGACGGCATCGCGCTGGTCACCTGGAACATGCCGGACCGCTCGATGAACGTCTTCACCGAACAGGTGATGGATGAACTCGAAGCCATCATCGACGCGGTCGTCGCCGACTCGGCGATCAAGGGCGCGGTGATCACCTCGGGCAAGGACAGTTTCTCCGGCGGCGCGGATTTGATGATGCTTCAAAATCAGCTCGCGATCTTCGCCAGGGAGAAGGGCAAGGATGTCGCAAAGGCCACGCAGGCGCTGTTCGACGGCGCCGGCCGCATGACATGGCTGTTCAGAAAACTGGAGACGTGCGGAAAGCCTTGGGTTTCGGCGATCAACGGCACATGCATGGGCGGCGCGTTCGAGCTGTCGCTGGCCTGCCATGGCCGCGTCGCGGCGGATTCGGACAAGGTCAAAATGGCGCTGCCGGAGGTGAAGGTCGGCATTTTCCCGGGCGCGGGCGGCACCCAGCGCGTGCCTCGCCTGACGGATACGCAAGGCGCATTGCAGATGCTGACTTCCGGCCAGACTCTCACCCCGCAAAAGGCCAAGGGCATGGGCCTGATCCACGAGATCGCCGCGCCGGACAAATTGATCGAGACGGCGAAGGCGATGATCCGCAATGGATTGAAGGCGGTGCAGCCATGGGACGAGAAGGGCTTCAAGTTGCCCGGCGGCCCGGTCTATTCGGCTGCCGGCGCGAACCTCTGGCCGCCGGCCATCGCCATCCTGCGCCGCGAGACTTTTGGCAATTATCCCGCGGCAAGCGCCATCCTGAAATGCGTCTACGAGGGCCTGCTTGTTCCATTCGAGACGGGGCTCAGGATAGAGCAGCGCTATTTCACCGAGATCATGCAGACGAAAGAGGCGGCTGCGATGATCCGCTCGCTGTTCGTGTCGCTGCAGGAACTGAACAAGGGCGCGCGCCGCCCGGCCGGCGTTGCCGAAACGAAGTTCAAGAAGATCGGCATCATCGGCGCGGGTTTCATGGGCGCGGGCATCGCCTATGTCACCGCCAAGGCCGGCATCCCGGTCGTACTGATCGACCGCGACATGGAGGCCGCTACCAAGGGCAAGGCGCATTCGGAAAATCTGATCTCGGACGCGGTCAAGAAGGGCCGCGCCAAGCCCGAGGAGAAGGACAAGCTGCTGTCGCTGATCACGCCGTCGGCCGATTTCTCGGATCTCGAGGGCGCCGACCTCGTGATCGAGGCGGTGTTCGAGGATTCGGAGGTCAAGAAAGTGACCACGGAGAAAGCCGAAACAGCACTGAAATCCTCGGCGATCTTCGCCTCCAACACTTCGACCATCCCGATCACGGCGCTGGCCAAAAACTCGGCGCGGCCGAAGAATTTCATCGGCATTCATTTCTTCTCGCCGGTTGACAGGATGATGCTGGTCGAAATCATTCTGGGCAGGAAGACCGGCGACAAGGCGCTCGCCGTGGCGATTGATTACGCGCGGGCGATCAAGAAGACGCCGGTCGTGGTCAATGACACGCGCGGCTTTTATGTGAACCGATGCGTACTGCGCTACATGTCGGAGGCCTACAAGATGCTGATCGAGGGCGTTCCGGCGGCCATGATCGAGAATGCCGCCAAGGCTGCCGGCATGCCGGTCGGGCCGCTGGCGCTGACCGACGAGACGGCGGTTGACCTTGCCCAGAAAATCATGCGCCAGACAAGCAAGGATCTGGGCGGAAAAGCCGTCGATCCGGCGCAGATGGCGCTGATCGACACGCTGGTTGACAAGCACACCCGCTTCGGCCGCAAGAACGGCAAGGGGTTTTACGACTATCCGCAAAAACCCGCCAAGAAAAAACTGTGGCCGGGGCTGAAGGAGCTTTATCCGCAACTCGCGCCCGAGAAGGTCGATTATGAGGAGTTGAAGCAGCGGCTGCTGGTGACCATCGCGCTGGAAGCCGCGCGGGTCATGGAGGAGGGCATCGTCACCGATCCGCGCGAGGCCGATGTCGGCTCGATCCTGGCCTTCGGCTTTGCGCCCTATACGGGCGGCGTCCTGTCCTACATCGACGGCGTCGGCGCGAAAAAATTCGTGAAGATTGCGAAGGCCCTGCAGAAGAAATACGGCGCGGACTTCAAGGCGCCGAAACTGCTGGTCGACCTCGCCGACAAGGGCGAAACCTTCTACCAGCGCTTCGACCCTTACTCCAAGAGCGAGGCGAAGAAGGCGGCGTGACAAGGAGGGTGGACGCCCTTCCCTGATCAAGAGGTTGGCGTTATCTTCGACGCAAAGAGGAACGGCGATGACCAAGCTGGAGCGCGCCATCAAGGAAGCCGAGCA
>JBGTLX010000208.1:0-8208 GCA_041743855.1 Rhizobiaceae bacterium
GCCGCGAGCCGAACGCGACGCCGTGCTGCCGCCGTCCGTCGCTGCGCGTCTGGCGGTCGAAGCGGGCGTGGCGCAGGGCTGGCACCGCTACGTCGGCCGTTACGACGGCGTGGTGAGCGTGGAGCGATTCGGCGCGTCGGCGCCAGCAGAGGTGCTTCTGCGCGAATACGGTTTTACCGTCGACAGCGTCTGCGCGTGCGCCAAGTCGCTGCTGGTCAAATGATGCCGGCGGGCAGGTGCAGCGATCCGCGGGGGGATGACTCCATGACCCTGGGCCATCTCGGACGTAGCGTCTGTGGCGAGTTTGCGCAGGCGATGAATCATGAATGGCTGGTCACGAACGGAATCGGCGGTTTTGCCGCGGCGACGGTTTGCGAGACAAATTCCCGTCGTTATCATGGCCTGTTGATCGCCGCGCTCGACCCGCCGGTCGCTCGGACACTCATGGTCGCAGCCGTCGATGTCACGGTCACTTACGCGTCGATCGAATACCCGCTGGCCACTCATGAATTCAGCGACGGGACGGTCGCACCGCACGGCTATCTGAATCTCGAATCGTTTCATCTCGATCACGGGATGCCGGTGTGGCGCCATGCCGTCGCCGATGGCGTCCTGGAAAAACGCCTGCTGATGCGGCCCGGACATAACACGACCTATGTCAGCTTTCGGGTCCTGCGCGCCAGCGAACCGCTGCATCTGACGCTGACGCCGTTGTGTACCTATCGCGATTATCACAGCCATGGCCACGGCGGATGCACTCCAGCTGTTCGGGAAATCCCCAACGGTTGTGAGATCGAGGTCTTTCCCGGTGCACATCCATATCGGCTGCGTTGCGCCGGCGCGACCTTCACGCCGGACGCGGACTGGTACTGGAATTTCAGACATCGCGTGGAGAGCTCGCGCGGACTGGACGACACGGAAGATCTTTACCGCCCAGGACGGTTTTTGCTGTCGCTCGGACCTGGTGAATCGGCAACTCTCGTTCTGTCCACCGATGCGGAAACCCCGGTGGCATTCGTTGACTTGCGCAAGGGCGTCGAGCGTCACTCCTCAATGTTGCTCGACAAATTACCCGCCGGATCGCCAAGCGGGGTACGACAGCTCGCTCTGGCCGCCGATCAGTTCATCGTCGATCGTCATCGGGATGGTCATAGAGTGGGCAAGACCGTGATCGCCGGTTATCCCTGGTTCAGCGATTGGGGTCGCGACACCATGATTGCCTTGCCGGGCCTGACAATTGCTACCCAACGTCATGAGGTGGCCGCGACGATCCTGCGCACTTTCGCCGCGCATGTCAGCGACGGCATGCTGCCCAACCGTTTTCCCGACGGCGGCGAGACACCCGAGTACAATACCGTCGACGCGACGCTGTGGTTTTTCCACGCGATCGACCAATACACCCGCTCCAGCGGCGATCCGTCACTTGCCACTGAACTCTATCCGCTGATGTGCGACATCATTGAGTGGCACCGGCGCGGGACCCGCTACGGCATACATATGGATGCCGACGATGGAATGTTGGCGTCTGGCCAGGACGGGGTGCAACTCACCTGGATGGATGCCAAGGTCGGTGACTGGATCGTGACGCCACGTATCGGTAAATGCGTGGAGATCAATGCGCTCTGGTACAATGCCTTGCGCATGATGGAGGGCTTGGCCGGACAGTTGAACAAAGGTCATGAGGTTGCAGGCTATCGGCGCGCTGCCGAACTGGTCAAACGCAGCTTTCAGCGCTTCTGGAATCAGCCACGTGCCGCCCTGTATGATGTGATCGACGGGCCGGACGGCGATCTCGGTCAGGACGGCCGGCATTACGATGGACGGCTGCGGCCCAATCAGATCCTCGCGGTTTCCCTGCCGAAAAGCCCCTTAGACCGGATCCGGCAGAAGGCCGTCGTCGATGCCTGTGCGCGAACGCTGCTGACGTCCCATGGTCTACGCAGTCTCGCGCCCGGCGAGCCGGGTTATGTGGCGCACTACACGGGCGGACCCCGCGAACGCGATGGCGCCTATCATCAGGGCACCGTCTGGGCATGGCTGATCGGCCCATTCGTCGAGGCGCATTACCGGGTGTACGGCGATGCTGCGACGGCACGGTCATTCCTCGAACCACTCATCTTGCATCTGGAGGCCGCGTGCCTGGGCAGCATCAGCGAGATCTTCGATGCCGCCCCACCGTTCGCTGCGCGCGGATGTTTTGCCCAGGCCTGGAGCGTCGCTGAAGTGTTGCGCGCCTGGCTCAGTCTGCACACCCACGAGGCTGCGCGGCAGCCGGACGACCGCAAAGGCAAAGAGCATGGCGAAAAAAACCCGTAAGAGGACCGCCGATACCGTCGGCACAACATGCGATGCGGAGCAGCTACGCATGGAGGCGCAGAATACCAAGGCCGCCGCCTGGGACCGTTGGGGGCCCTACCTGAGCGAACGACAGTGGGGAACCGTGCGTGAAGACTACAGTGCGCACGGCTACGCGTGGGACTCTTTCAGCCACGAACAGGCGCGCAGTCGCGCCTACCGCTGGGGCGAGGACGGCATTGCCGGGATCAGCGACAAGCAGCAGCGCCTGTGTCTGGCCCTGGCGCTGTGGAACGGCCGCGATCCCATCTTGAAGGAACGTCTGTTCGGTCTGACCAATGGTGAAGCCAATCACGGCGAGGACGTCAAGGAGAGCTATTACTACCTGGACGCCACGCCGAGCCATTCCTATCTAAAGATGCTCTACAAATATCCGCAAGCGGCATTCCCCTACGTCGGCCTCGTCGAGGAAAACCGCCGCCGCGGCAAGGACCGGCCTGAATACGAGCTGCTGGAGACCGGCGTCTTCGACGACGACCGTTACTTTGATGTGTTCGTCGAATACGCCAAGGCCGACGTTGACGATATCCTCATGCAGGTCACGGCGCACAATCGCGGCGGCGCCGACTCTCCACTGCATGTCCTGCCGCAGCTCTGGTTCCGCAACACCTGGGCCTGGGGCTACGACCCGGCCCGGCCGCGGCTGTCCGCGGACGAACGCGGTTGCATCATGGTAGAGCATCCCAAGCTGACCGGGTACCACTGCCACTTCGACGGCGCACCGGACCTGCTGTTCTGCGACAACGACACCAATGTGCGGCGCCTCTACGGCATGCAGGATGCTGGGCATTTCAAGGATGCCTTCCACGACTATGTCGTCGAAGGCGATCGTGGTGCGCTGAACCCGCAGCAGAACGGCACCAAGGCCGCAGCACACTATGTGTATACCGTACCCGCCCACGGCAAAGTAGTGGCAAGGGTGCGCCTGGCCCAAGGCCACAACTCTCATCCGTTTAAGGACTTCGACGCGCTCCTGCGACTACGGCGCGACGAGGCGGATGCCTTCTATTCCGGTATCCAGACCGACCTGCCCGACGCCGAGGCCCGACTGATCCAGCGTCAGGCACTGGCCGGCATGATCTGGAGCAAGCAGTTCTATTACTATGACATGGCGCAGTGGCTCAAGGGCGACCCGGCCATGCCCCCACCGCCGGCTGAGCGCCGGCACGGCCGCAATAGTGAATGGTTTCATCTGAACAACGCCGACATTATCTCCATGCCGGACAAATGGGAATACCCGTGGTACGCCGCTTGGGACCTCGCCTTCCATTGCGTTGCGCTGGCCCAGGTAGATCCGGTCTTTGCCAAGAACCAGCTGCTGCTGATGACTCGGGTCTGGTATATGCACCCCAACGGCCAGATCCCCGCTTATGAATGGGCCTTCGGCGATGTAAATCCGCCGGTGCATGCTTGGGCCGTGTGGGAGGTCTACAAACAAGAGTGCGAGGCTAACGGCGGCGAAGGCGACCGGGATTTTCTGGAGCGCGAACTCCACAAACTGATCGTCAATTTCACCTGGTGGGTCAATCGCAAGGATGCCGAGGGGCATAACGTGTTCCAAGGCGGCTTTCTGGGCCTGGACAATATCGGCGTGTTCGACCGCAGCGCGCCGCTGCCCACCGGTGGGCACATCAATCAGGCCGACGGCACCAGCTGGATGGCCATGTATTGCCTCAATCTCATGCGCATCGCCTTGGAACTGGCCCAGCACAACCACGTCTACGAGGACATAGCTACCAAGTTTTTCGAGCATTTTCTCTACATCGCCGCAGCAATGAACAACATCGGCGACCGGGGCGTCGGGCTGTGGGACGAGACCGACCAGTTCTTCTATGACGTGCTGCGTTTGCCCGATGGTGCCACCTTGCCACTCAAGGTGCGTTCCATGGTCGGGCTGATCCCGCTATACGCCGTTGAAATCCTGGAACCTGAACTGGTTGACAAACTTCCACAGTTCAAGCGGCGACTGGAATGGTTTTTGAATTACCGTCCAGATCTGGCCGCACTGGTTTCCCACTGGAATGAGCCGGGCCGCGGCAACCGCCGCTTGCTCTCTCTGTTGCGCGGCCATCGCATGAAAGGGCTGTTGAAACGTATGCTCGATGAAAAGGAATTTCTCTCCGATTTCGGTGTGCGGTCTCTCTCACGTGCCCATCTTGATGAGCCTTACGTCTTTTCCTGCATGGGTAGTCCGCTGAGCGTCCAGTATGAGCCCGCGGAATCGGAATCTGGGCTGTTCGGCGGCAATTCCAACTGGCGCGGCCCGATCTGGTTCCCGGTCAATTATCTGCTGGTGACCTCGCTGCGTCGCTTTGCGGAATACTACGGGCCCGAATTCCAGATCGAGTACCCGACCGGTTCGGGGAGGCTCGTCTCCATCGATGAGGTGGCCGACGCTGTGGCCGAGCGCCTGACTCGGCTGTTTCGTCGCGACGCCGCGGGCCGCAGACCCGTATTCGGCGACCAAGATAAGCTTCAGACCGACCCGCATTTCCGCGATTACGCCCTATTCTACGAATATTTCCACGGCGATACCGGGCGCGGAGTTGGCGCCTCGCACCAGACCGGGTGGACGGCATTGATCGCCAAGTTGCTGCAGCCACACAAACACGAATAATCCTCAACACATCCCCATAAGGACGCGAACATCGTGAAGACCGAAGCAGCGTCAGATGTTCGGAGATGCCCGTTGAAAGCACCGGCGGAGGGCGTGCTTCGCGGTGCGATCGGGCGAGCGGCTGACATAACGTGCCAGCACAAGATCTTCGAGGCCACGAGACCCACGGTTGCCACCATCGCCGAGCGCCGCGATCGTCGGCCAGAAAGGCGCGCTCATGACGAGCCTGCCCGAAGCCAACTGGAAATCCTCGCTAATCCGGAGACCTTGTCGCCCCGGGTGTCGGCCGGAATGCTCGAATTGGCGACATCGGAGGCTGGCGTGTTTGCCGTTGCCCGTTCCGGTGGTTCGACTTCGCGGCGACCTTATCAACACTTGCCCTACCGCGATCGCCTCCCCTGGGCTTTGGTTCTGGGGCGACGAGCGCTTCGTGCCACAGATGACGCGCGGAGCAACTACTGCATTGTGCGAGAGACGTCACTGTCGCGTGCTGATCCCCGCCAGTACATCCATCGGCGTCCGCTTTTGAGCGCTAGCTCAAAGCCTTCGACGATGGGGGGCACCTCGACCCGGCGCGCCCGCTCTGTGATGTGCCTTTTCTCGGGCTGGGGCCTGATGGCCATATGGTCTCGTTGTTCCCAGGAACGTCGGCGCTCGCAGAGCGTGAACCGGTGGCCCGCCGCAGCCGGCGGCGCCAAGAGCGAAGTACGCCGGCAACCGCACGTCGCTTGAGGCAAAGCCTCAACCCTAAGGCCAGACGCAACACGCGTGGCGATGAAAAGCCCAAGAAATGATCGAGGAGACGATAATCATGAATGTGTTGGTCGTGGACGTCGGTGGGTCGAATATAAAGATTCTTGCTTCTGGGCAAGATGAACCTCGGAAGTTTTCCTCTGGGCCGGAGATGACGGCCGAGCGGATGGTGTCCGGCGTCAAGAAGTTGGCTGGAGACTGGAAGTATGACGTGGTTTCGATCGGCTACCCAGGGCTGGCGCTCCGGGATTGCGTCGTGTCGGAACCGCATAATCTTGCTCCGAGCTGGGTCGGGTTTGACTTTCAGTCCGCCTTCGGCTGCCCGCTCAAGCTCATCAACGACGCGGCCATGCAAGCCCTGGGGAGCTACAGAGGCGGCAAGCTGCTTTTCCTCGGCCTGGGGACGGGCCTAGGTTCTGCCCTGGTGGTCGATGGCATCGTCGAGCCGATGGAGCTGGGTCATCTTCCCTACAGGAAGGCCACCTACGAAGACTATGTGGGTGCTCGCGGGTTGGAACGGCGGGGGAAGAAAAAGTGGCGCGAGCACGTCGCCGATGTGGTCGCCCATTTAATCGCCGCACTCCAGCCCGATGACGTGGTCCTTGGAGGTGGAAATGTGGACGAGCTCGTAGAGCTTCCGCCGGGTTGCCGTGCGGGCGACAACGCCAACGCGTTCCTGGGAGGATTTCGCATGTGGGAGGGTTCCGCAGGACAGCGAAAGGCTGGCCACAGCCCTGAGACGGCTGCGAGCCGCTGTCGACCCGGCAGTGAACGAAACTCAACCGTCAAACAATCGGTACTGAAAAAGGAAGCAATTATGCAAATCGGAATGATCGGTCTTGGAAGGATGGGGGCCAACATGGTGCGGCGGCTGCTCCAGGGAGGCCATCAATGCGTGGTTTTTGACAGATCACCCAAAGCGGTGAAGTCGCTGACGCGGGAAAAGGCTGTCGGGGCTTCCTCGCTTGCGGACCTCGTGGAGAAGCTGGAGAAGCCGCGGGCGATCTGGATGATGGTTCCGGGCGCGTTTGTGGAAGAACTCGTCGCCGACATCCTGCCTCATCTCGATCCCGGGGACACACTCGTCGACGGCGGCAATTCTTACTACGTGGACGACATCCGGCTCGCCAAGGAAGTCGCGGCCAAGAAGATTCACTACATCGATGTTGGGACGAGCGGCGGCGTGATGGGCCTGGAGCGCGGCTACAGCCTGATGATTGGCGGCCCAGAGGCGCCGGTGCGGCGCCTTGAGCCGCTGTTCAGGACGCTCGCGCCAGGAGTAGGCGAGATTTCACTCACGCCGGGACGGGAGAAGATCGGAGGAACGGCAGAACAGGGCTATCTGCATTGCGGGCCAAGCGGCGCCGGCCACTTCGTTAAAATGGTACACAACGGCATCGAGTACGGCCTGATGGCGGCTTATGCCGAAGGAATGAACATCCTGGCGCACGCGAATGTGGGTAAGAGCGAACAGTCCCACGACGCCGAGACGACGCCATTGCGCAACTCCGAGGAGTTCCAATTCGACCTCAATCTGCGCGATATCGCCGAGGTCTGGCGGCGCGGCAGCGTGATTGCCTCGTGGCTGCTGGATTTGACGGCGATCGCCCTAACCAGGGATCCGACGCTAGCATCGTTCGACGGCAGGGTATCGGATTCCGGGGAAGGACGATGGACGATCAAGGCGGCCATCGATGAGGGTGTGCCAGCACCCGTGCTCAGCACGGCACTCTACTCGCGCTTCAGTTCGCGCGGCGAGGCGGAGTTCGCCGACAAGCTGTTGTCCGCGATGCGATTTGAGTTCGGCGGACATATCGAAAAGTCGGGCGACAAGTGACGGCTGAGAAGAGGACAGAAGAATGGGAAAATCCCGGCCGGCGACTGCGTTTCTTTTCGATGTTGACAACACGTTGCTCGACAACGACAGCATCATCGCCGACCTTCAAAGTCACCTCGAAAGCAAGGTCGGTATCGACTGCGCGCAGCACTACTGGCACATCTTCGAGCAGTTGCGAACCGAGCTCGGTTACGCGGATTACCTGGGCGCCCTGCAACGCTATCGCGGCGCGTATCCGCACGATCTGGCTATCCTCACCGTCGGCCGGTTTTTGCTCGACTATCCCTTCGCAGAGCGCCTCTATCCCCGCGCGCTGGAGGTCATCGAACACGTCAAGCAATGGGGCCAGCCAGCCGTCCTCAGCGACGGCGACGTCGTCTTCCAACCACGTAAGGTGGACCGCTCCGGACTGTTTGAGGCGGTAGCCGGCCAGGTCCTTATTTATGTGCACAAGGAAAAGCAGCTTGTCGATGTCGCGCAGCGCTGCCCCGCCGAACATTATGTTCTGGTCGAGGACAAATTGCGGATTCTCACCGCGGTCAAGAAAAGCTGGGGCTCGCGCGTCACCACCGTGTTTGTGCGCCAAGGCCATTACGCTCTCGATCCGAAGGTTCTGGCGGAATATCCCGGCGCCGATATCAACATC
>JBGTLX010000209.1:0-4397 GCA_041743855.1 Rhizobiaceae bacterium
TCCGATGTCGGCGTGGCGCGCGTGCCATATGTGTATTTCTGCGCACGCGAAGCCATGGTCGCCGCGTCGGGAAACAGCACCGTGGACGCATGGACCACCGGAGGGTTGACGAAGCCATGGTAGTCGCGCGGCTGCCAGCCGGTATGCGCGAGCCTGGTATTGGGTCCGATGGAAATGTCTGGACCCTTGGGAAATTTTCGGTTGTTCGTCATAATTCCTCGAATGGCGGGTGGTAGCGGAGACGATCGGCGATCGGGGGCCGCGGCGAAGGGGGCGTGGAACGGCGATGGAAGTCCAACGTGACAGGATGGTCAATGATGGCAGCGACCTCGTGATCTTGTCCCAGCACCTGCCCTCCAGTCCCTACGGCCGGTTTGCAAGGACGGTCAAGGGCGCGACCGCGAAGCTCTTGCGGTCCAGGTCGGACAAAAGCGCCTGGACCCGGGGTATGAGCGCACTGGCATTGACCGGGGCCTGTGCGGTATTTGTCGCCCATTTTTTCGACGGCGTCTCCGTAGTCTGGGGGCGCGAGAGCGAATCGCTCATCGCTTCGTGGCTGGCAGAACTCTCGCCTGCTGGAAAATTTCATTGGTACATGATCCCCGCTTTGGCCGGCCTTTTGTGGGCGGCCTTTGCCGACTGGCCGGCGCGAAACCGCAGGGGCAGGGGCCGCCTGTCGCTGATCTACGCGCAGTCGGCATTCGCGCTGAATACGCTGCTGATAACGTTTGTGACCAACAACATACTGAAGGTCGTTATCGGCCGCGCGCGGCCGCGGCACTTCGCCGAACATGGGCCCGCCTATTTCGAGCCGATGACTGCTGGCTATGATTTCGCGAGCTTTCCTTCCGGTCATGCAACCGCATGTGGAACCGTCGCCGCCATCCTCATAATATGGTTTCCCCGCTGGTTCCTGCCCGTAATGCTGGTTTTCCCGGCCATCGCCATCTCCCGGGTCGCGGTCGGCGCGCACTACCCATCCGACGTGGCCGCAGGCTTCTTTTACGGATTTCTCGTCACACTGTTCATCGCCCGCTGGCTTGCAGCTAGAAGGTTGGGATTTCGGCTGCAGCCGGGTCGTCTGCTTCCCCGGCTTCGCCATTCGCAGGCGATGGGCGTAGCGCGGTAAAATAGCTGCGGCGGGGGAAAGGCCGGAACTGCCTTGGGTCGGTCCGCCGTCTCCGCAGCCTTGCCTTAGACAAGCGCCTCGAACGCCCACGAAAAAATCGTCCAGCTATTGATCGGCTTTATGAGCCGGCGCATTTCGAGAAAACACCAATTTTGGCTGAAATGCAGCAAAGCTGGCCCATTCTGCTTGACCTCATTGGAATAATCGCCTTCGATGCTCATGCGACTGGGCATGCGGCATTCGCGTCTTCGGTGATGCGGCGTTCCGGAAATGGACCGGAATGAATGCGCTGGCTCGTGGGAACTTGGGGCTTGTCCCCGTGCAACAGAAAAGGGTTTTGGGTTATGAAGAAAATCGTGACGGGTATTATCAGCGCCGCCGCGCTTGGACTGACGGCGTCTGCCGCGTCTGCCGCGACGCTTGACGACGTGAAGGCGAAAGATTTCGTTCAGTGTGGGGTCAATACCGCGCTGGCGGGTTTTTCCGCTCCTGACGACAAGGGCGACTGGACCGGCTTTGACGTCGACTTCTGCCGGGCGGTCGCCGCCGCTGTGTTTGGCGACGCAACAAAGGTGAAGTTCACCCCAACCAACGCCAAGGAGCGCTTCACGGCGCTTCAATCGGGCGAGATCGACCTCCTGGCGCGCAACACGACATGGACCTTGAGCCGCGACACCGGCCTCGGTTTCAACTTCGCCGGCGTCAACTACTATGACGGCCAGGGCTTCATGATCAATGCCAAGAAAATTACGGGCGTGAACTCCGCGCTGCAGCTGTCGGGCGCGTCCGTCTGCGTGCAGACCGGCACCACGACCGAACTCAATCTTGCCGATTATTTCACGGCCAACAATCTTCAGTACAGCCCCGTGGTCTTCGAAAAGCTGGATGAAGTAAACGCCGCCTATGACGCCGGCCGCTGCGACGTCTACACGACCGACCAGTCGGGACTGTATTCGATCCGCCTTGGCCTGTCGGCGCCGGACGATCACGTCGTCCTGCCCGAGATCATTTCCAAGGAGCCGCTTGGCCCCGCCGTCCGCCAAGGCGACGATCAGTGGTTCGACATTGTCAAGTGGACGTTGAACGCCATGATCCTGGCTGAAGAATACGGCATCACCCAGGCCAATGTCGAAGAGATGAAGTCCTCGCCCAACCCGGACATCAAGCGCATGCTTGGGCAGGAAGAGGGCAGCAAGCTTGGCGCCGAGCTCGGCCTGAGCGAGGACTGGGTTGTCAACGTCGTCAAAGCGGTCGGCAATTACGGCGAAAGCTTCGAGCGCAATGTCGGATCGGGCAGCCCGCTGAAGATCGCTCGCGGCATCAATGCCTTGTGGACCAAGGGCGGCCTGCAATACGCGATGCCGCTTCGCTGAGCCATAACAATCCGGGAGGCGCAACGCCTCCCGGTCTCCCCTCGACGGAGATATCATGGCAGCGCAGGAAACCTTACGCGAACCCGGCGCCTCCCGCGGTTCAATCATCAACGACCCCAAGATTCGCGGGATCATCTATCAGGTTCTGCTGTTCGTGGCGCTGTTTTCGCTGATTTACTGGATTGTCGGGAATACGGTCGACAATCTCAGGCGCTCGAACATTTCCTCTGGATTCGGCTTCCTGAACGCCCGCGCCGGCTTCGACCTCAGCCAAAGCATGATCGCGTATTCGTCGGATTCTCGCTATTCGCGCGCGCTGGTCGCCGGCCTCCTCAACACGCTGCTGGTCGCCATTGTTGGCATTGTGACGGCTTCGATAATCGGCTTTCTGATCGGCGTCGGGCGGCTGGCTAAGAACTGGCTGGTCCGCAAGATCTGCATGGTCTATGTCGAGATTTTTCGCAATATCCCGCCGCTGCTCGTCATCTTCTTCTGGTATTTCGGCGTGATTTCGGTGCTGCCCCAGCCGCGTGACAGCATCGGGTTGCCGTTCGATTCCTTCCTCAACAACCGCGGCTTTTTCCTGCCGAAATTTCTCTGGGGCGAGGGCGCCTGGCTGGTGCTTGTCGCGATCGTCGTGGCGATCGCCATGGCGTGGTTCGTCGCGCGCCGCGCGCGCCAGCGCCAGGAAGCGACGGGGCAACAATTCCCGACCTTCTGGACGTCGCTCGCGCTGATTTTCGGGCTGCCGTTGCTCGCCTTCGCTTTGGCGGGTTTTCCGCTTGCCTTCGAGTTCCCGACGCAATCGACGTTCAATCTTGTCGGCGGCTTCCAGATCAAGCCCGAGTTCCTGTCGCTTTATCTGGCTCTATCTTTCTATACGGCTGCCTTCATCGCCGAAATCGTGCGAGCCGGCATTCTGGGCGTCAGCAAGGGACAGACGGAAGCCGCCTCCGCGGTGGGTCTCCAGTCCGGCCAGACGCTTCGGCTGGTGATCGTGCCGCAGGCGATGCGCATCATCATACCGCCGCTGACCAGCCAATATCTCAACCTGACCAAGAATTCATCGCTGGCCATCGCCATCGGCTATCCGGATCTCGTCGCCGTCGGCGGAACTGTTCTCAACCAGACCGGCCAGGCCATCGAGATCGTCGCCATCTGGATGGTTGTGTATCTCGGCCTCAGCCTGTCGACCTCGGCCTTCATGAACTGGTTCAACGCCAGGATGGCGCTGGTGGAGAGATAGGATGCAGGAGCACGATCTTTCCTATGTGCGGGTCGAGATGGCGCTGGCGCAAAAAGCGCCGGCGAGCGAGCGCGGACTTGTACGCTGGGTGCGCACCAATCTGATCGCCACCCCGGTGGACGCGGTGATGACGCTTGCCGGCCTGCTGCTGCTGGCCTATGCGCTGCCGCCGCTGGTCAACTGGCTGTTCATCAGCGCGCAATGGACTGGAGCGGACCGCTCGGTGTGCGCCACGGTTTCGCAGGGCGGCGCCCAGCCGGACGGTTGGTCCGGCGCCTGCTGGGCGTTCGTCAACGCGAAATTCGAACAGTTCATGGTCGGCCGCTACACCGTGTCCGAGCGCTGGCGCGTATGGCTGGTGGGAATCATGTTCGTCTTGCTTCTCGTGCCGCTGATGATCCCGCGCGCGCCGCGCAAGGGACTGAACGCGCTTCTGCTTTTCGTCGTATTCCCGATCGTCGCCTTCATCCTGCTTGTCGGCGGCGTCTTCGGCCTGCGCTATGTCGAGACGCAGCTTTGGGGCGGCCTGATGGTGACATTGGTCCTGTCGTTCGTCGGCATTGCCGTGTCTCTGCCGCTCGGCATCGCTCTTGCGCTTGGCCGTCGCTCAAAGCTGCCGCTGGTCAAGATGGTCAGCGTCATCTTTATC
>JBGTLX010000210.1:0-1884 GCA_041743855.1 Rhizobiaceae bacterium
GGATCGCCGATCATCGAGGTGCCGCCGCCCATCAGCGCGATCGGCCGATGGCCGGTCTTCTGCAGCCAGTGCAGCATCATGATCTGGATCAGCGACCCCGCGTGCAGACTTTTCGCGGTCGCGTCGAAGCCGATATAGGCGGTCACGATCTCAGTCGCGAACAGCCTGTCGAGAGCGGCGTCGTCGGATGTCTGGTGGATGAAGCCGCGCTCCGACATGATGCGCAGGAAATCGGATTTGAAGGCGGACATTCTTTTTCCCGGAAGGTGACGGCGTCCGGCGCCGCCGTGCAAAAGTGATGACGCGCGTTTAGCATCGCGCTTGAGGGAATCACAAGAACGGCGGCGAAAATGACGACACTGTGCGCGATCGGATTGATGAGCGGCACGTCGATGGACGGCATCGATGTCGCCATGCTGCGCACCGACGGACGCGATCTCGTCGAGCGCGGGCCTTCGCTCTTCGTGCCCTATGACGCGGCGTTCCGCAGGTGCATCGAGGCCGCGCTGGAAACGGCCAGGGCGATTGCGAGGCGCGATGAACGTCCGGGCGATCTCGGCGATCTGGAGAAAGAACTGACGCGTCGGCATGCCCGCGCGATTGATCATTTCGTGTCAGGTCCGGCCGGGGCATGGGGCCGGCCCGAACTCATCGGCTTTCACGGCCAGACCGTTCTGCACCGTCCCGATGAAGCGCTGACGGTGCAGCTTGGCGACGGCGCTCTGCTGGCCAGGAAAACCGGATTGCCGGTGGTCTACGACATGCGGGCGAATGACATGGTTTTCGGCGGGCAGGGCGCGCCACTGGCGCCGGCCTATCACGCGGCGCTCGCGCGCTCGCTGCCCGAGCCGTTTGCCGGCAAATATCCGGTCGTCTTCGTCAATGTCGGCGGCATTTCCAACATCACCTATGTGCCCGGGTCGGGCGATCCGGTCGCCTTCGACACCGGCCCCGGCAATACGCTGATCGACCAGTGGGTGGACCGCGAGGGCGGCGTGCCGTTCGACGCAGGCGGCGCCATCGCCAGCGAGGGCGGAGTTATCCTGACGGTGGTCGAATGCTATCTCGGCAATCCGTTCTTCGAGAAAGGCGGTCCGAAGTCGCTCGACCGCAACGACTTCACCCTTGCCCTGGCCGAAGGTCTCGAACTTTCGGACGGTGCGCGGACGCTTGCCGCGGTCTCGGCCGAAGCGATCCTGAAATCGACGGACCATATGCCCGACAAGCCAAAACTCTGGATCGTCTGCGGCGGCGGGCGCAAGAACCCGCACATCGTCGGCGATCTCCGGGCCGGCGCACAGCGCAACGGGGCCGAAGTCCTCGTCGCCGAGGACGCCGGCCTGAACGGCGACGCAACGGAAGCCGAAGCCTGGGCCTACCTGGCTGTCCGGTCGAGACAAAACCTGCCGCTGACATTCCCCACGACGACGGGCTGCCGGGAGGCAGTCAGTGGCGGCGTGCTTGCCGCTCCATAGACGAGCCTACAACCGCTCACGCATCAAAGGATGCGTCGGCCTACACAAACCAAGGATGCTCCGGCCGTTCAAAGCCGAAGGTCCCAACCCCCGATTTGCAGGCCCGTTTACTTTCCGGCTTGCTTGGGCTTCGCGGCCGGCTTGGCGGCGGCCTTTGCGGGCATCTTCGCCTTTGCCGGCGACGCAGTCCGCTTCATGCCGGCAGCTTTGGCTGGAGCCGCGGCCTTCGCGCCGTTGGCGGCCTTCGCAGGAGCCTTCTTTGCGGCAGCCTTCATCGGAGCCTTTGCGGCGGTCTTCGCCGGAGCCTTCTTCGCGGCGGCCTTCACAGGAGCCTTCGCAGCAGCCTTGGCGGGAGCCTTTTTCGCGGCAGCTTTTGCCGGCGCCTTCTTCGCCGCAGCTTTGGCCGGAG
>JBGTLX010000211.1:0-2798 GCA_041743855.1 Rhizobiaceae bacterium
TTGGCACCTCGATGTCGGCTCATCACATCCTGGGGCTGGAGCAGGTCCCAAGGGTATGGCTGTTCGCCATTTAAAGTGGTACGTGAGCTGGGTTCAGAACGTCGTGAGACAGTTCGGTCCCTATCTGCCGTGGGTGTTGGAGTATTGAGAGGATCTGTCCCTAGTACGAGAGGACCGGGATGGACGTACCTCTGGTGGACCTGTTGTCGTGCCAACGGCACAGCAGGGTAGCTATGTACGGACGGGATAACCGCTGAAGGCATCTAAGCGGGAAACCTACCTCGAAACGAGTACTCCCTCGAGAGCCGTGGAAGACCACCACGTTGATAGGCCGGGTGTAGAAGCGCTGCAAGGCGTGTAGCTTACCGGTACTAATAGCTCGATTGACTTGATTGCTCTCATTAAACAATGCTCATCTATCCCTCACGCGACTGTTCGGCGCGCTAGCGCCGCCTGTCGCTCCGGGAGGGCGACACTTGTGCCGGCCTGCACGTGCAGGCTCGCGCCTAAGGCGCGATAACGGTGAAAGTGACGCCTGATGGGCGTAGGAATTCGACCAGACCAAAAAAACCTTCACTGTTTCGCTGACCTGGTGGCTATGGCGGGGTGGCTGCACCCGATCCCATTCCGAACTCGGCCGTGAAACGCCCAAGCGCCGATGGTACTTCGTCTCAAGACGTGGGAGAGTAGGTCGTTGCCAGGTCTGCCAAGCAGTGAAGGCTAGAAGTCAATTGCTCCTCTGAACGAGTGGGTTTCGAAAACGCCGTCGGATTACTCCGGCGGCGTTTTTGCGTCCGGGCCGTAATCCCCTCTGAGCGCGGTCAGTTCGCAAATCTGAAGTGCATGACATCGCCGTCCTTGACGACGTAGTCCTTGCCCTCGAGCCGCATCCGGCCGGCGTCCTTCGCCCCGGTTTCGCCTCCTAATGCGATGAAGTCGTTGCAGGCGATGGTCTCAGCGCGGATAAAGCCTTTTTCAAAGTCGGTATGGATCACGCCGGCGGCTTTCGGCGCCTTGGTGCCGGCGGTGATGGTCCAGGCCCGCGCTTCCTTGGGTCCGACTGTGAAGTACGTGACCAGCCCCAGCAGGGCGTAACCTTCGCGGATCAGGCGATCGAGGCCCGCTTCCTCGAGGCCGAGGTCGGCCAGGAACTCGGCACGCTCGTGCGACGCCAACCCGGCGAACTCCGCCTCGATCTTGGCGGAGATGACGACCACGCCGGCGCCTTCCCGCTTTGCCGCCTCCTCCACTTTTTTCGAGTACGAGTTACCGGGGCCGGCTGATGCCTCGTCGACGTTGCACACGTAAAGGACAGGCTTTGCCGTCAACAGTTGCAGAGCGCGATAGCCGGGCTCCTCTTCGGCATTGAGCTGCGCCAGCCGCGCCGGTTTGCCTTCGCGCAGCAACACGAGGGCCTTTTCCAGCAGTCGGACGAGCGCGACCGCTTCCTTGTCGCCGCCTTTGGCCTTCTTCTCGGCCGCCGCGGCGCGCTTCTCGCAGCTTTCCAGATCGGCGAGCATCAGCTCGGTTTCTACTGTTTCGGCATCGGCCAGCGGATCGATCCGCCCCTCGACGTGTGTCACGTCGTCGTCCTCGAAGCAGCGCAGTACGTAGGCGACCGCATCGACTTCGCGAATGTGCGAAAGAAACTTGTTGCCGAGCCCTTCACCCTTGGACGCGCCGCGCACCTGGCCCGCGATATCGACGAAAGTCAGCCGCGTCGGGAGGGTCTGCTGGCTCTTGCCAATGGTTGCGAGCGCATCCAGGCGTTCGTCGGGCACACCAACTTCGCCGACATTTGGCTCGATCGTGCAGAACGGGTAGTTGGCGGCCTCGGCCTGCGCCGTTTGCGTCAGCGCATTGAATAGCGTCGATTTGCCGACATTGGGCAATCCAACGATGCCGCACTTGAATCCCATTGTAGTCGGTTCCTAATCGGTGGATTTGCGGCGGGTGAGCCATTTTCTCAAATTCTCGGCGATGGCGTTGCTGCTCTTCGATGCGCGTTCGCCCGCCGGATGGTGCGCCGATGCGACTGGCTTGGTTTTCGTTTCGGCCGCAGCCGGTGGTGCTTCGTCCGCTTCTCTCGTCAGTCGCGCCACATCGGTCAGGAATCGAGCGGTGTTCGATTTGGCGAGGAAACCGGCACTGGCGGCGATTGCATCCAGCAGTGGATCGAGCCATACGCCCTCGGCCTTGGCGAAATTATTCAACACGTAATAGGTGACGGCATCTTTCGAGCCTGGGTGGCCGATGCCGATACGCACCCGCGCATAGTCGTTGCCGATATGCGCCGACGTCGAACGCAGACCGTTGTGCCCTGCGTTGCCGCCGCCGACCTTCACCTTCAGGCGGCCCGGTTCAAGATCGAGTTCGTCGTGAAACACGATCACATCGCTTTCCGGAAGCTTGAAAAACTGCGCGGCTTCACCGACAGCTTGACCACTGTCATTCATGTAGGTTTCCGGTTTCAGCAGCAGTATGCGGCAGCCATCGATTTCGCCTTCGGCGACCTGACCTTGGAAGCGCCGCCGCCAAGCGGAAATTCGATGTCGGCTGACGATCGCGTCGACCGCCATGTACCCGACGTTGTGCCGGTTCCGTGCGTACTTCGCGCCCGGATTTCCAAGCCCGACGAAGAGTTTCATGAAGCAATACTTTCGCCGAGATCACCGGCACGCGACCTGAACGGCGTGCCGGCTATTCGCATCGTGCGCTTACTTCTTCTTGTCGCCGCCAGCCTTTGCGGCCGGAGCAGCCGCGGCGCCCTTGGCAGGAGCAGCACCTTTCGCGGCGGG
>JBGTLX010000212.1:0-4745 GCA_041743855.1 Rhizobiaceae bacterium
GCGCGGCGTCACCGCGATCGGCGGCAGGCCGCATTCCGAGACGGAAGCGCTCCTGGAGGCCGGTGATCGGGCACGGAGAGCCACGGCCTACGTGACCCTCGAACCCTGCGCTCATCACGGTCGCACGCCGCCCTGTGCCACGGCGCTGGTTTCGGCCGGAATAGCACGAGTGGTCGGCGCGGCGCGCGATCCGGACGAGAGGGTCAGCGGCAAAGGCTACGCCATCCTGCGCGCCGCCGGCATCGAGGTAGTCGAATGGATTTTGGCCAAAGAGGCCGCCGAGGCGATGGCCGGCTACCTGATTCGATCTGTCAGAAAACGCCCGGAAGTGATTCTAAAACTTGCTATTTCGAGCGACGGCATGATCGGCTTGAAAGGCGAGGGGCAGATCGAGATCACCGGCGATATTTCGCGCCGGCAGGTGCATTTGATGCGGGCGCAAGCCGACGCGGTTCTGATCGGGGTCGGGACGGCGATCGAGGACGATCCGGAATTGACCGTGCGGCTGCCGGGTCTGGCGGGCAGGTCGCCGGCGCGCATCGTGCTCGACCGCAACGCCAAGCTGCCGCCGGCGTCGAAACTGGTCGTCTCCGCCAAGGAGGTTCCTTTGCTTGTCGCCGCTGCCGCGGATTGCGATTTCCGCCGCAGGGCAGGTCTTGAACAGGCCGGCGCGAAGTTTCTGGCAACCGAAACTTTCGACGGCCGGATCGCCCTGCCGGAGTTCCTTGAGGATCTCGCCGCTCAAGGCATGTCGAGCATCATCGTCGAAGGCGGGGCAGCGACAGCCAAATATTTCCTCGACGAGGGTCTCGTCGACCGCATTGCGCTGTTTACGGGATCGGCGGTCATCGGAGAGAATGGAATCGCCACGCCGCTCGATCGTGATACGATACCGGCAGGCTTCGGGCTGGTGCGGGAAGCGCGTTTCGGCGACGACGATTATGCTGAATGGACAAGGGTGACCTAATGTTCACTGGCATTGTCACCGATGTCGGAACGGTCGCCTCGGTGACGCCGCTGGCCGAGGGAGTGCGCTTGCGGGTCGGCACAAGCTACGATCCGCTAGGCATCGCCATCGGCGCATCGATCTCTTGCGGCGGCGTGTGCCTGACGGTGACCGGCCTGCCGGGTGAAGGCTCGAACGAGCGCTGGTTCGAGGCGGAGGCCTGGGAGGAGGCGCTGCGCCTGACCACGGTGGCATCCTGGCGGGCGTGCACGAGAATAAATTTGGAACGGGCGCTGAAGATCGGCGACGAACTGGGCGGGCATATCGTTGCAGGCCATATCGACGGCATAGCCAAAATCCTGGTTCGCGAAGACGAGGGCGATGCGGTGCGCTTCCGGCTCGAAGCGCCGAAGGAACTGGCGAAGTTCGTTGCCCCGAAGGGTTCGGTGGCGCTCGACGGCGTGTCGCTGACCGTCAACAAGGTCGCCCGGACCGAATTCGACGTTCTCCTGATCCACCACTCGCTGACTGTCACCACATGGGGCGAGCGGCAAGCCGGGGATTGGGTGAATATGGAGGTCGACACGATGGCGCGTTACGCAGCGCGCCTGGCCACGGCGGCGAGGGAGGGGCTGTGAGCCTGATCGACAACGAGCGGACCAAGCTTTTGGCGAACGCTTTCGATCGGGCGTCAACGGCCTGTTTCACCGTCGGGATAGCGACGCCGCTGGCGGGATATCTCTACAATGTTGGTAGTTTTCGAGCCGGGGTCAGCGCGCCCTTTTTGTTTGGTGGGCTTGGAGGTTGGCTTTTGGCCGCTCTCATACTACATTTCTTAGCGAGACAGGCTCTGAAAGGGCTGAAGCCATGAATGAATTTTGGATCCTCGCATTCGTCATAACGCCCACGATTGTCGTGGCAATCGCGTATGTCGGACTCAAACTGCACGAGCGCTCATTGAGGCATTGACGCCTTTGGCGCATGCGCCGGAAGTCCGCGCAGCCTGATCGTCAAGCATGCGGCATCCGCTTGTGTCGATTCGGAGGAAGAGCGCCGTCGGTTGACACTCGAGGCTTTGGCGGATGTGGACGCCGGCCGTACAATCGACCATCACATCGTGCGGGCTTGGGCTGTGCGCCCGACATAAGAAAATCGATAGGTCGCTTCGCGTGTGGCACACGCGCGAGGATCGATAGGAACAAGCGCGTTCCCGCAGGCATCTTCCGCTTGCGGTAAATCCGTCTTCGGCCTAAGTCACCGGCTCCCCGGAGACATTCATGGCCGCTTCAGAAAAACCCCATCTGCTCATCATCGAGGCGCGCTTCTACGACGATCTGGCCGACGCGCTGCTAGACGGTGCGAAGGCAGCACTCGAAGCGGCCGCGGCCACCTACGATGTCGTCACCGTGCCGGGCGCGCTCGAGATCCCGGCGGTCATCTCCTTTGCCCTCGACGGAGCCGAGGATGGCGGCACGGCCTATGACGGCTATGTGGCGCTGGGCACGGTCATTCGCGGCGACACCTATCATTTCGACATCGTCGCCAACGAATCGTCGCGCGGACTGATGAACCTTGCGGTGGACGAGTCGCTGGCCATCGGCAACGGCATCCTGACCACCGAAAACGACGAGCAGGCTTGGAAGCGCGCCAAACCGTCCGAGGGCGACAAGGGCGGTTTTGCCGCGCGCGCGGCGCTGACCATGATCGCCTTGCGCGAACGGCTTGGGACGTAAGCGGGTGGACGAGCCGTCGGAACCCTCCCAGCCGGCCGTCCGCCAGGCCAACAAGCGCGGCGCGGCAAGGCTCGCGGCCGTCCAGGCGCTTTACCAGATGGATGTTGCCGGCAGCGGCGTGCTGGAGATCGCGGCCGAATACGAGGCGTTCCGTCTCGGCAAGGAAGTCGACGGCAAGCAGTATCGCGAGGCCGACGCGCAATGGTTTCGCGCCATCCTGTCGGGAGTCGTCGAGAACCAGAAGACCGTCGATCCGGTGATCCGTCAGGCCCTGACCGAGGACTGGCCTCTATCGCGGCTGGATTCGACCCTGCGCGCCATTCTGAGGGCAGGGGTATATGAGCTGATGAAGCGCGAGGATGTGCCGGTCGCCGTCATCGTTTCCGAATATGTCGATATCGCCAAGGCGTTCTATTCCGAGGATGAGCCGAAATTGGTGAATGCCGTGCTCGACCGCGTGTCGCGACGTGTGCGTGGAGAGGGTCGCGGCAGAGATCCGAGATGACCCGCACCCCAGCCGAAAAGGAGGCGCGCCGCACGGCGCTGATCCTCGCCGCCTCGCAGGCGATCGTCGGTTCGGCCGCCGTGGTCGCCATTTCGCTGGGTGCGCTTGCCGGCCAGTACCTGCTTGCCGCCGACAAGTCGCTGGCGACAGCGCCGGTCACTGGCTTCAATGTCGGCGTGGCGCTTGGCGCCATTCCCGCTGCGTGGCTGATCCGCCGGCTCGGCCAGCGCCAGGGTTTCCTGGCAGGCACGATCATCACCGGGCTCGGCGGGCTGATTGCCGCACTCGCGCTGTTCCAGTCTGGTTTCTGGCTGTTCGTTGCCGGGCTGATAGTCATAGGGCTCGGCGGCGCCTTCGTGCAGCAGTTCCGCTTCGCCGCGGCCGACAACGCGCCGGCCGAATTCAAGGCGCGCGCCATTTCCTTCGTGCTCGCCGGCGGCGTGTTCACCGCCATCATCGGGCCGCAAATGGTCATTTTCACCCACGAACTGCTGGCGCCGGTGATGTTTGCGGGTTCGTTCGCCGCGATCCTCCTGCTTGCGGCCGTCGGCGCCGTGCTTTTGTCCTTCCTGAGGGTTCCGGCCAAGGTTTCGGGCCGGGTGCAAGCAACCGGCGAACCGGCGAGGCCGCTGTCCGAGATCGTCGCGCAGCCCAAATTCGCGATCGGGCTCGCCTGCGCCGTCGGTTCTTACGCGCTGATGAGCTTCGTCATGACCGGCGCCCCGCTGGCCATGGTCGGCTGCGGGTTCTCGCCCGACGAGGCGACGCTCGGCATTTCATGGCACGTCATGGCGATGTTTGGGCCGAGCTTCTTCACCGGCGCGCTGATTGCGCGCTTCGGCAAGGAAACGATCGTGGCCGTAGGGCTGCTGCTGCTGATCGGCTGCGCGATCGTTGCGCTGTCGGGCATCGCGCTGTGGCAGTTCTGGACGGCGTTGATCCTGCTCGGTCTCGGCTGGAACTTCGCGTTTATCGGCGCGACCGCCATGGTCGCCGAAACCTACCGCGACTCGGAGAAGGGCAAGGTACAGGGCCTGCACGATTTCGTCTTGTTCGGTAGCGTCGCCTTCGGCTCTCTGATGTCGGGCGCGGTCTATAACGCCTGGGGCTGGGACATGCTGAACTGGATCGTGTTTCCGGTATCGGTGGCCTGCCTGGCGGCGCTTGGCCTGCTGGTATTTTCGAGCAGGCGCCAGTCGCTCGCCTGATGTGGTAGCGCGAAACCCGATTCAATCGATCTTATTCCGCTCAGCGCCGTTGTCGACATTGGGTGGCGCTATCCTTGGGCAAAATCTCAACAATATCTTGACGTTCTCGAACCCGTTTCGCATAAGCCGCTGCGAAAGGCCAGATTCCGCAAAAGCGGCGCGGCCTCGTCTCATCGGCCCGGAGAGGGGTTCTTCCGGGCAAAAAATCAAGGAAATACCGGCAATGACCATGCTTTACGTCGTCATAGCCTGCGGCTTGCTTTCAATCCTGTACGCCTTCTGGGCGACACAGTCGGTCCTCGCGGCCGATCAGGGCAACGCACGCATGCAGGAAATCTCGGCCGCCATCCGTG
>JBGTLX010000213.1:0-3876 GCA_041743855.1 Rhizobiaceae bacterium
GGTGCTGGGTGGTGCTGGAGTGGTCGGCATCGCCTTGGGCTTCGCGGTCCGCGACACGATCGACAATTATGTCTCCAGCCTAATGTTGAGCCTGCGCCAGCCGTTCCGCGCCAACGATCATGTCGTGATCGAAGGCAATGAAGGCCGCGTCGTGCGGCTGACCTCGCGCGCGACGATCCTGATGACGCTCGACGGCAATCACCTTCGCATCCCGAACTCTACCGTCTTCAAGGCGGTGATCCTCAACTATACGCGAAACCCCGAGCGGCGGTTCGAATTCGATCTCGGCGTCGATGCCGACGACGATGCCATCCAGGGCATGGCCGTCGGGCTCGAGGCGGTGAATGCCCTGCCCTTCGTTCTCGACACGCCCAAAGCGACCGCGATCATTCAGGACGTCGGCGATTCCAACGTCCTGCTGCGCTTTTTCGGCTGGATCGACCAGTCGGATACCGACTTCCCGAAGGGGCGCAGCTTGGCGATCCAGGCCGCCAAGAGCGCATTGGAGGGTGCCGGCTTCGCGCTGCCCGAGCCGATTTACCGGCTGCGCTTCGACCAGGGTACGCCGTTGCCGATCGCGGGAGTGCGATCGAACGAATACGATCGCAGCGAGCCCGTAGCCCGCAGCCAAAGCGTAACTCCGCCGGATCATGACACCGCGCCCGAAACCCATGTCAAGCAACTGGTTCGGGACGAGCGCGCCGAAGAATCGACCGACGACCTGCTTGACGATCGAAGGCCGGTCGAATGACGGAAGGGAAGCGAGCAATTGCTGAATGCTGCCGGCCGGACGGACCGATCAGCGCGACCGCAATCCATCCCGGTCACTCGACAGGAGAGCGCCATGACGGCTTATGATGATCTAAGCGCCCTCTTCATCAATACCAGCCTGAAGCGGTCCAGCGAGGCCTCGCACACCCAGACCCTGATGGATGTCGCCATCGCCATCATGAAGGTTCAGGGGGTAAAGACCATCACCCTTCGTGCCGCCGATCTGGACATCCCGCCTGGCGTCCAGCCCGACATGACCGAGCATGGCTGGGACAGCGACGGCTGGCCCGCGGTGCAGAAGCAGGTGATGGCGGCGGACATCCTGGTGATCGGCACGCCGATCTGGCTGGGTGACAAGTCGTCGATCTGCACCCGGGTGATCGAGCGCCTGTACGGCTATTCCGGCAAGCTGAACGACAAGGGCCAGTGGGCCTATTACGGCAGGGTGGGCGGCTGCATCGTCACCGGCAATGACGACGGCATCAAACATTGCGCCATGAACATCCTCTATTCGCTGCAGCACCTCGGTTATGTCATTCCACCCCAGGCCGACGCCGGCTGGATCGGCGAGGCCGGACCCGGCCCCTCTTACGGCGATGACGGCAAGGTCGGGCTGGACAATGAATTCACCCTGCGCAACACCACCTTCATGGCCTGGAACCTGATGCACATGGCCCGCATGCTGAAGGACGCCGGGGGCATGCCGGCGTATGGCAACCAGAAGAGCGCGTGGGATAAGGGCGAGCGCTTCGATCATCCCAACCCGGAATATCGCTGAACCATGACCGCCATTGACTTCGACTTCGTCAACGCAGGCGGCCGCCGGTTATCCGGTGTGCTGGAGCGCGGCGATGCGCCGGCGCGCGCCTGGGCCGTATTCGCTCACTGTTTCACCTGCGACAAGTCCTCTCTGGCGGCAATACGGATCAGCCGGGCGCTGGCCGAGCTGGGCGTCGGCGTGTTGCGCTTTGATTTCACCGGCCTGGGCGAGAGCGAAGGCGCGTTCGGCAAGGGCCTGTCCGGCGATATCGAGGACGTAGTCTGCGCCGCCCGGGCCATGGCGGATCAGGGGATGACGCCGCAACTTCTGGTCGGCCACAGCTTCGGTGGAGCGGCCGTTCTGGCGGCCGCCGGCGAGCTGCAAATGGTCAGGGCCGTGGCCGTGATCGGCGCCCCGTTTGACGCCGAACATGTGCTGACCCACATCGACCCTGCCCTGATAGACGCCGCGGCGGGACAGCGGGTGCCGGTCTCGATCGGCGGTCGCGCGTTCGAGCTGGGGGCCGATTTCGTCCGCGACATCTGCGGCCATAACCAGAGAGCACGAATCGCGGATCTGGGCCGCGCCCTGCTGGTGCTTCATTCGCCGGTCGACGAAATCGTCTCGATCGACAACGCCGCCGGCATTTTCCTTGCCGCGCGCCATCCCAAGAGCTTCGTCTCGCTGGACCACGCCAACCATCTGCTGAACTGCAAGGCCGATTCCGATTATGCGGCAGCGGTGATCGCGGTCTGGGCCCGCCGCTATCTCGACATTGCCGCCGATCCGGTCGAAGCGCCGCCCCACGGCGCTCGCTTCGAGGAGACCAAATCCGGATGATTCCAGGTGCGAGTACTCACGCCGGTATGGTCACACTAATCGACTCTGGACCATCTGAGGTCGTGATTTGCTCGCAGCACTGCGCTCGGCGCGAGCGGTAGAACGCGTGTGAGCGCTTCCGCCAGTTCCGCGTCGCGATAGGGCTTTCCTAACATCGGCCGGTCCCGGTAGGCGTCGTTCAGGCTTTGGCCGCTATAGCCGGTCGAGAATAGGAACGGCACGCCGCGCGCCGCTAGCGCGTCAGCAACGCGATAGCTGTTGACGCCGTCCAGGTTCACATCCAAAATCGCGGCGTCGAAGGCTTGAGCATCTATGAGCGCAAGCGCCTGGCTGACGGTAGCGGCGGCGCTCACCGACGCGCATCCCATATCCCCCAGCATGTCCTCAATGTTCATGAGGACCAGCATTTCGTCTTCGACGATGAGAACGCGACGACCGGAAAGCAGATTATCCATTGCGAGCGCCTTGGGGCGCGGGAATGTCGATTGTGCAGACCACGCCGTCCGCGCGGTAATCGAGGCGGGTGGTGCCGTTCAATTCGTGCGCTAGGCCGCGCTCGATCACTCGCGAGCCGAACCCTTTGCGTGATGGCGGCGTGACGGGCGGGCCGTTCTCCTCCCGCCAGGTCAGGATCAGTCTGTTTCCATCTGGCCTCGACTCGACCGTCCATGCGATCCGAACGCATCCGGTTTCGCCGGAGAACGCGCCGTATTTCACGGCGTTGGTCGCGAGTTCGTGGAACGCGATGCCGAGGGCCAAAGCGGCCTTTGGCGGGACGCGGATATTCTCCCCCGTGACCACGAAGCGTTCCGAGCGTCCGTTCGCGACTCCGAACGGCTCCATGGCTGAGTCAACCACATCGTGGAGTCCGGCGCTTTCCCAATTCTCACGGGTCAAAAGGTCGTGCGACCGGGAGAGCGCGAACAGCCGGGACTCGATCGAGTCCCGGATCGCGTCGGGATCGGAGGCGTTCCGCAGCGCCTGCGCCACGATCGACTGAACCGTCGTCAGCGTGTTCTTCACGCGGTGGTTCAACTCGTCGATGAGCATCCGAGACTGGGCTTGTTCATTCTTGTGCCGGGTGAGATCGATGAACGAAGCGAAATGCTCGACGATATCGCCGCTTCCATCCCGAACCGGGCTGATGAAGAGGGCCGCCCAGAACTCGCTGCCGTCCTTGCGGCGGTAGCGGACCTCCGAACCGTGGTCGTGGGAACCCCCGAACGCGGCTTCGACGAGCGCCAGCGCTTTGGGATCGGCCCCCTGCGCCATCAGGAAGTTGAAGCTGTGGCCGAGCACCTCGTCCCGCCCGTAGCCGGTCAGCGAGAGAAAGCTGTCATTGGCGAAGATGATCGGATTGCCGGGTTTCTTCGCGTCCATGAACACCATGGGCATTCGGGTCTCTTCGGCGGCGACGACGAACGGGCCTCCCTCCTGGCGAAGGCTCTCGACTTCGCCTTCGGCGACCTTCTGCTCTTCTGATTTGTCCGTCATCACTGGCGTGA
>JBGTLX010000214.1:0-11770 GCA_041743855.1 Rhizobiaceae bacterium
GCGGGTCGTGTCCCCTGCCGACCGAGACCATGCGGATCGCGCCGGCCATTTTCATGTTGGCGAGTTTCAGCACCGCGCCCGCGGCGGCGATGCCGTCGAGGCCTGCCGGCGCACCGATCTTCTGTTCGAAGATTTTTGCCACATGGTCGACGGTTACGGGCGCATCGACCGAAAGCAGCCGTTTTGGGTTCAGGCGGCCGAGCACGAGATTGGCGTCGGTGATGGTCGGCTCGGTCCCGCCGCGCCCGTAACAGACCGGGCCGGGGTTGGCCCCGGCACTCTCCGGGCCGATCCTGATCAGGCCGGATGCATCGACTCGGGCGATCGAGCCGCCGCCGGCGCCAACCGTGTGCACCGCGACCATCGGCACATGGATCGGCATCGCATATTCGATCTCGGTTTCGTTGGAGATTTCGGGCGCGGCGTTGCGGATCAGCGCCACGTCGGTCGAGGTGCCGCCCATGTCGTAGGTGACGAGGTTCTCGTAACCGGCGCGCTTGCCCGTATAGGCCGCGGCGATGACGCCGGAGGCCGGACCGGACATCACGGTCCTCGCGGCGTCGCGTGCCACGAAACGCGCCGAGATCATGCCGCCATTGCCGTTCATCATCAGGAAATCGCGGGCATAGCCCTTGGTCTCCAGTTCACTCCTTAGCCGGTTAACATAGCGTTCGAGGATCGGCTGCACCGAAGCGTTGACGGCTGCCGTCACGCCGCGCTCGAATTCGCGCGCCTCCGACAACAGCGAGTGGCCGGTGGTGATGTAGCCGTTGGGCCAGGATTCGTCGGCGATTTCGGCCGCCCGAAGCTCATGTGCCGGATTGGCGTAGGCGTGCAGAAAATGGATGACCAGCGATTCGCAGCCGGCCGCGATCAGGGTTTTGACGGCGGCCCGCATCTGGTCCTCGTCGAGGGCAACGCGCACCGTGCCGGACGCCTCGACCCGTTCGGAGACTTCCAGTCGCAGGTCGCGAGAAATCACCGGCACGAAGGTGCCCGTCATGCCGTAGGCCTGCGGCCTGGTGCGGCGGCCAAGCTCGATCACGTCGCGAAAACCGCGCGTCGTGATCATGCCGGTCTTGGCCAGCCGCCGTTGCAGCACGGCATTGGTCGTGGTTGTAGTTCCGTGCACGATGAGATCGATGTCGGCGACCGCAAAACCGGTCTCGGCTAGAGCCGAAACGACGCCGAACGCCTGGTTGTCTTGCGTCGTCGGCGTCTTGGCGATCATCACCCTGCCCGCGCCGCCGCTGTCGATCAGAATGAGGTCGGTGAAGGTGCCGCCGACATCGATGCCGGCGACCACAATCCCGCGATTTGCGCGTTTTTTCTCAACCATGGACGAAACCTGAAATGTCCGGCCTAGCAATGCGCAGCAAGTTGGAAGAGTGTTTCCCGGCGCTGTGTTGACGCCATAATCGTTTGCATACTAATAATTTTCCAAAGCAAGACAACCGTGATTTCCACGCGTTTACCCGACTGCGGGACATCTTAGTCCAGCGGTGCGGCAATGCAGCGCCCGCGAAAGAACCGACCCGATGCAGCATCTTTCAGCCCTCAGGCAAGCCCCTCCAGAGACGGTCGCCTATCCCATTCCGGCCGGTGTCCATGCCGAGACCGTGGTCAGCGTCAGGCACTACACCGACCGGCTGTTTTCCTTCCGCATCACCCGGCCGCAATCCTTCCGCTTCCGTTCCGGCGAATTCGTCATGATCGGCCTGCCCAACGCCGAAAAGCCGGTGTTTCGCGCCTATTCGATCGCCAGCCCAAGCTGGGACGACGAAATCGAGTTTTTTTCCATCAAGGTTGCGGACGGTCCGCTGACATCGGAGTTGCAAAAGGTCGTTCCCGGCGACACCGTGCTGATGCGCCAAAAATCGACCGGCACGCTGGTCACCGATGCGCTGACACCCGCAAAACGCCTGTTCATGATCTCGACCGGCACCGGCATTGCGCCCTTCGCCAGCGTGATCCGCGATCCCGAGACCTACGACAAATTCGACCAGGTGATCCTGACCCATACCTGCCGCGATCACGCCGAACTCGCCTATGGCGTGGAGTTGTTCGACAGTCTGGTCAACGACCCGCTGATCGGCGAACTGACTGCCGGTCGGGTGACGCTCTATTCGACCACGACGCGCGAAATCACGCCGCGCATGGGCCGGATCACGCGGCTGATCGAGAACGGCCGTTTTCATGCCGATTTGGGCATTGCGCCGCTGGACCCCGACACCGACAGGGTCATGATCTGCGGGTCCATGCACATGTTGAAAGACGTCAAGGCGGTGGTCGAGGCGCTCGGTTTCGACGAGGGCTCGCATAGCCGCCCGTCGAGCTACGTCGTCGAGCGCGCCTTCGTCGGCTAAGCTTCCTTCGAGGCTCGCGCCTCGGGATGAAGGAGGCGGGGCCGCGGCCTCCCCTGAAAAACAACGAAAAACCGCCGGACTTCGCCCGGCGGTTTTTTCATTTCCAGTTTCTCAATAGGGGCAGGAATCGTCCGACATGTAATCGTGGACAGTGACGGTGCCCGCGATAATGTCGGCCTTGGCCTTATCGACCGCCGCCTGCATCTCGGGCGTGACCAGCGCCTTGTTGTTGTCGTCCATGGCGTAGTCGACGCCGCCTTCCTTGAGGCCGAGATCGTTTGCGCCGGCTGTGAACTTGTCGTCCTTGGCGTCCATGAAGGCGCCATAGACGGCCGTGTCGACGCGCTTCAGCATCGACGTCAGCACCTTGCCGGGCTGCAGGCCGTTCTGGTTGGAATCGACGCCGCTGCCGAGCTTGCCAGCATCCGCGGCGGCTTGGAGAACGCCGACGCCGGTTCCGCCCGCCGCCGCGTAAACGACGTCCGCGCCCTGGTCGATCTGCGTCTTGGCGATCTCGCCGCCCTTGGTCGGATCGTTCCAGGCGGCCGGCGTATCGCCGGTCATGTTCTGGATGACGTCCGTCGCGCCGGCAGCCTTGGCGCCGCCGACATAGCCGCAGCCGAAGCGACGGATCAGCGGAATGTCCATGCCGCCGACAAAGCCTACCTTCTTGGTTTGCGAGGCCATGCCGGCCATCACGCCCACCAGATACGAGCCTTCATGTTCCTTGAACACGATCGAGCGGACGTTCGGCTTGTCGACGACCATGTCGATGATCGCGAATTTCAGGTCGGGGTACTCGCCAGCGATCTTGTCCAGGGATTCGGCCCAGGAGAAGCCGGCCATGACGATCGGATTGCGGCCGTCCTCGGCGAAGCGGCGCAGCGCCTGCTCGCGCTGCGATGCGTTGGAGACCTCGAACTCGACATATTCGATGCCGGTCTCGGCCTTGAACTTTTCCGCGCCGTTGTACGAGGCCTCGTTGAACGACTTGTCGAATTTTCCGCCGAGATCGTAAAGCAGCGCCGGCTGAATCTCGGCCGCGAAGGCCGGCAAGCACATTGCGGTTGCGGCCAAAAGGCCAAGAACGATACGTTTCATGTGATCCACACCCTTGTCGGTTGTTTTTTACCGGATGCCGCGCGCAACCACTCCAGGCTGCCGCTCGGCACAGGCAGGGGCTTTTCGCCCCCGCTCATAATTTTAGTCTTGCACGGCCAAAAACAAATTTCACTAGGGAATTTTGGCCGGGCGAACAACGCTGCGAGAGCGTGTCAGGCCGTCTCGGACTGGGGAACAGCGCACGCCACGCCGGTGCCCTTCATGTTGCAATAGCCATACGGGTTCTTGGCCAGATATTGCTGGTGCTCTTCCTCGGCGAAATAGAACTCCGGCGCGGCCGCGATCTCGGTGGTGATCTTCTCGCGGCCGGCGGCGCGCAACGACGCTTCATAGACGTCGCGCGAGGCGAGCGCCGCCTGATGCTGCGCCTCACTGAGCGTATAGATCGCCGAGCGGTAGGTGGTGCCGACATCGTTGCCTTGCCGCATGCCCTGCGTCGGATCGTGGCTCTCCCAGAAGATCTTCAGGAGCGTGGCGTAGGATACGATCTTGGGATCGAATACGACGAGCACGATTTCGGCATGGCCCGTCAGTCCCGTACAGGTTTCCTGATAGGTCGGATTGGGCGTGACGCCGCCCGCATAACCGACCGCGGTCACCCAGACGCCATCCAACTGCCAGAACAGGCGCTCGGCTCCCCAGAAACAGCCAAGGCCGAACATGACCGTCTCCAGGCCTTCCGGATAGGGGCCTTTCAGCGGACGCCGCGACACGAAGTGCTTCGACGCGGTCGGCAGCGGTCGATCGCGCCCCGGCAAAGCCTGCTCGGGCTTGGGCAGCTGCGTTTTCTTGTTCAAAAGATCGCTCAGGAAAAACATCTTTTTCGCCCTTTTTGTTGTTATGGCCCTGAGACCTTGCGTCCGGCTGTTCAATTCTCGATGGCGAAGCCTGCCCCGCGCCGGTCCGGCTTGCGGCCGATCGCAAACAGCAGCAAGGCCAGCACGGCGAAGACGACGGCGCCAGGCTGTGCAAGGATCGATACGATGACGGGATCCCAAAGCAGCGGATGTGCATTTTCGGCTACCAACACTTGCAAAGCGCCGAGCGTATCGGGCGAAACCGTGATCCAGCTGGTATTGAGCGGCGTCAGCACCAACTCTGACGCGGCGATGGTGCGGGTCGCGTCGACGACCGCCATGATCACGGCAACCGCCAAGGCAATCATCGCCATGAACCGGAACAGGAAGCGGAACATTCGGAACCCTTCACCTACTGCGAAGACATATGGCGCGCGCCGGCCCGCCGCGCAATCGGGCACACGTGAAATTGAAGTTTGCCGCCGTCGGCGTTTCCCGCAGGCGTCGCCCGCCAATTCCCTTTTTGCTCAGCCGGGAAACATTGCGTTGCACGGCTTGGCATTCCCGGCGAGATGGACTAGAGCACCCCGGCACGTGCTTGAGGCCAAAAAAGTCCAAGCGCGCGCAAGGAGAGGTGGCCGAGTGGTTGAAGGCGCACGCCTGGAAAGTGTGTTTACGGGAAACCGTAACGCGGGTTCGAATCCCGCTCTCTCCGCCAGCGAGTCTCTGAAAGTCACAGACTGTCGCATTTCTGTGCAAATACTGCGACAGGGTGGGGACTTAGCGGGAGCGGGCATTCTCTGTAAGGCAGTCTCGCGCGGTCATATAGCCGCAAAGTCGGCCCTTTCTGCAAACCTCGCTTCGGCAGTGCGGTTCTCGGCCAGAAAGATGCTGGACGATGCATGAGAGTTGCTGGTGGCTTCGCTCGTCAGGCGCGTTGATCGGCCCAGAGCATCGGGAGCTCTATGCCCTCGGCAACATCAGAGCCGGAGAGGGACAGGGCCTGATGGCCGTCGATGCATTCCTTGACTAGTTGCGGGTCAAGGAATGCCAGCGGGACCAGCTTTGCGATGTAGCGCTCGGCGACGCCCTCCCGAGCCGCGATCTCGCGGAATGATTCCGCCCGGCCGCTCACAAGATCGTCGTACCAGCTGATGCCCCTGGCCAGAGCCTTTACCAGCCATTTGGCCGGAGCGGCATTCCGCGTTTCGTCGGGCCTCACGACAAGATGCGTTGACCGGCCATTGGCAGCGAAGGGATTGCATACGTCGATCGTGCAGACCGGCGCTTCGTGCTGGTCGCTTCCTGGCGCAGTGTCACCGAGCAACGGCTTCCGCTTGAGATCAATCCGGAGATTTTCTGGAGTGATGACGATCTTGTCCACGAGATCGTAGATCTCCTTGCGCAGGAGCGGACCGTGGCTTTCAGCGAGACGGGCAGCTAAGTGTTTCGCAATGCCGGTGGCGCCCTCGATGTCATCCGGACTGGCATTGGATGGCAATATGCTGGCATGCAGCCAATGACGGTCGCCGAGTTTTGACCTCAGGCTGGTGACCACAAGGCTTTCGATCTCGCCCGCCGCAATGCGGGTTGCCGACGTTGATGGCGGTGGCGAATGGTGGCTGACATAGTAGCGATAGCGGGTTCCCTGCTTGCTGGTATGGGCGCTGGTATAGCGGTTGCCGCGTTCATCAACGAGCAATCCGGCGAGGAGGTTGATGTGTTCTGCTCCGATCCGCATCCGGTGCTTTTTGCTGCGTGAGGCAATGAGCGTCTGGACGCGGTTGAACTGTTCCCTGTCGACGATGGCGGGATGCTGTGCAGGATAGCGCTCGTCCCTGTGCCTGACCTCGCCGACGTAGATCGGGTTCTGCAGGATCGAACGCAGATGGCCGATGCTGAAAGGGCGATTGCCCCAGCTGCGGTTCGATGCCGAGACAAACGGCCGTGTCGTGATACCCTCATGGTCAAGCTCGGCCTTGAGGTCGCGCACGCTTTCAAGGGCGAGAAAGCGGTCGCAGATTTTTCGGATGATATCTGCTTCCGCTTCCACGATCTGTAGCGAACGTCCGTTGGCGGCATATCCCATGGGAACAAAGCCGCCCATCCACATGCCCTTCTTCTTCGAGGCGGCGATCTTGTCCCGGATGCGCTCGCCGGTGACCTCTCGTTCAAACTGGGCGAATGACAGCAGGACGTTCAAAGTGAGGCGTCCCATACTGGTAGTGGTGTTGAAGGACTGGGTGACGGAAACAAAGGAGGCATTCCTGGCGTCGAACGCCTCGACGATCCGCGCGAAGTCGGTGAGCGATCTTGTCAGGCGATCGACCTTGTAGACGACGACAACATCGATCAGGCCGGACTGCATGTCGGCAAGCAGCTGCTGCAAACCTGGCCGCTCCATGGATCCGCCAGAGTATCCGCCATCGTCGTAGCGGTTGGAAAGAAGCTTCCAGCCTCCATGGCGCTGTGAGGCGATGTAGGCCTCGCAGGCTTCACGCTGGGCATGCAGCGAATTGAAGTCCTGTTCGAGACCTTCTTCCGAACTCTTTCTCGTGTAGATCGCACACCGAACCACTCGCTGACGGGGTGAAGCTCGGTCAGCCATCGGAAGATGCTCCTGCCCGTGCGGTACGAGTTATCGCCGACCCTGCGTCGCGGGCATCATCGTCTGCAGGGACCTTCTCAACCGCGGGGCGTCGACTGGCGTTCTTGTTCCTACCGGTTGGGCGCTTCACGCCAAAGAAGGTCCAGCCGTTCCAACTGGTGCCGGTGATGGTCTTGGCGATTGCAGACAGGGAGGCGTATCGGTCGCCTCCCCAGACATAACCATCGCGCGTGACCATCACGCTCTCGGTTCTTCCCTGCCACACGCGCACTAGCATGGTGCCTGGCTTGAGCGACGTCGTACCGAGCGCCTCCTCGAACCTGTCCTCACGCGCGGCGGCTGCCAGATCGCGCAGCCGCCGCTTCAGCGATGAAGGCAGGCCTCTGAACTCCGCAACCTGCATCTCGTAGGCGAGCGCGCGGCGCAGCATGTCGGTACGGAAGGCCTTTGGCGCGGGGCGCTCTGTGACCTTCAGCCACCGGGCGCGCAGTTCGTTGAGATCGAGGTCGGCCAGTCCACCGACCTCAGCCGCCATCCGGTTGATACTGGAAGACGCCACCGTATCGACACGGAGGTCGGTCTGGGGCTTCGGCGTCACCATCGCCCTAGCTCTCAGCCCGCCTTTCCGTCTTCGTGGATGCGATAACGGCGGACGCCATCCTTGCCGGCCTCGCTGACAAGATTGAGGCCGAGCTTCTTTTTCACCACCGCCGACAGAAAACCCCTGACCGAGTGTGCCTGCCAGCCGGTCGCTTCCATCAGCATCACGATAGTCACCCCCTTCGCCGACCTTAGCTTCTTCAGCACGGCCGATGCCTTGGTCTCGGTCACCTTTTGCTTCTTCGTAACGCTGAGATTGGGTTCATCGCTCTTCGACGGACCAACCGTAGTGCCAGCAGGGGCCGTCTTCTTTGTCGGGCGCTTCTTAGCAAGGCGCCCGTTGCGTGGCTTCTTCACATCGGCAGCCGTTACAACCTCGGGCGAGGTTACTTCGTCATTCGTCGGGATCGTGTTCATCAGTGCCATCTTGCTCTCCATCAGCCAAGCCGCCGGACCATCCGGCGCCTGTACTGACTGAAGCCCGCGGCTCAGGCGGGCGGAGAGGTTGGCTACGACGCTACGCTGATTGCGATGTTTCGATCAGCGGCTTCCCTGGGGGTGGCGCCTCGTCGCAAACAGCAATGCTTCGTCTTCGGATGAAGTCCAGCACGAAGCTGCGACGCAACGAACATTCTTCAAGTGATGCGCAGTGCGCCAATCGCTGTCCGCCATGACTGCTCGATCTCATCCAACGTCGTACCTGCGCATCGCGCAATCGACGAGATTGCGATCGGCTCAACCGAATCGTCGGCCGCACCGAGGATCCGCAAAGCTGTGACCAAGCCAATAAGATGCCTCAATGCGGGCTCGATATCGTCCATCGCATCAACTGCGATTCCGAGGCTCGGACGCCGTCCTCCTTTCCGATGTTTCGACATGCCTGCGCTCCTTTCAGGAGCACCAACGCTTCCTTGGCGCAGGAAGTCGAGTGGAAAGGTCGGAGGCGGCTTGGCGCCAACCGATGTGCCGTCGTAGATTTCCGCAACACAGATGAACCAGCGTTCAACCTTAGTGTCGATTCACCTCCAAGGACTCGGGTGCTTTTCAATAGTGGAGCGGTGCCCTCCGCAGGCAGAGGTCACAGGGTTCGAATCCTGTCGGGTGCGCCAATTCGATAATAATTTCAAACAGTTATACGCACCGAAATTGATTGAGCCTCATCACGATTCTTGCGCGGAAGCACCACGGAAGCATGACAGATCGTGAGATTCTCGGCTTCGCGATTTGGGAAGGCCTATTCGCTGTTGAAAAAAATCCCACGGCGCGCGTTTGCAGATCCCGCCGTTTGAGGGTGGGCCGGAAAATTTGATCCACAAAATCGGAGGCCGGTGGTCAATGATGGTAGCGGAGGAGCGCTACAAGCGTTCCCCACAGTGAACAAAACCCGCACAACGTTGTGGGGATCGATGGTAGCGGGAGACCGCTACAGGCGATACCCACAATGCGATTCAGTGCCCTTCGCGTACCGCGCTGCCTCATGAGCGGGACCAGAAGCTAGTCTAGAAGACCAATCGGCAATCCTGACCCTAAGCGGACCTCATCTTGCAATATGCGGGCGGCAGCTTTGCGCCGCATGTCGGACGTTGAGATCAGCTTTGCCGCTTCCTGAAAGCCGACCCCCCAAGCGACCACGCTGAGGGTCGTGGTAGCGCCAATTGCCGACCTTCCCGCCGCTTCTCCAATGCTGCCGCTCGACGCAAGCAATCTGAACTGAACGGACCAACCGACCACGTGCCCGCTCGAGAGCTTTGCGCCACCATATTCGCCATTCTCGACTGATAGTAAGCGCGCTTTAGGTCAATTGTTGCTGCCGCAGCGGTTCCGCAAGATAAATCTGGATGTAGGACTAACGGCGTCGGGCTCTGCCTGATTTGCCAAACTTCCCTTTCAACTCCCCAACGCTTGATTTTCCAGCTTGAACAATTCCTACGCCGAACACATGGAGAGCGACCTTGGGATGTTTGCGTATCAGGGTGCTCAGAGCGCGCAATACCGCCGATGCACCAATGCGACCAGATGCGCTTGCCGCATACGGTCTCAGAAGGCGGCGTTCGATCACCTTCGGAAGATGGGTGCGGGCATCAGGCAATGAGGAGCGCTCCGTCCACCTCAATGCCTGAGGGCTTCCTTTGCCTTGCCATCCTTTGGCTTGTCGTCAGGCATGATGGAACTCGCGGCGTCGGTGACCACGCCCATCACGGCACTGGCTGCGCTCTGCACGGCCTCGGTAGCTAGGCCAACGGCCTTGGATCCCTTGCGGGCGGCTTTCTTGCCAGCGCCCGCAATCTCGCTACGATCCTGAATAAGGACGGCTGCGGCCGCTCCTGCTGCCGCAGTAAGCGCCCGCGCTGCTATCTCACGGCCGACGGAACTGGCGAGGACCGTCCGAAGCACGCTCGATTTGCGCAGGAACTTGGGAACCCTTATCCCTGCGATTTTTCGGGGCAGGCGTTTCTTTTTGGACATCTCATTATCCACTTCATCGACGAGTCCAGCTGCGAACATAGTGTTACCAATGCTAGTTACTCCTTCCAAGTTGACTCGGAAATCTCGGAATCGAATGCGCGCTCACTGAGAGCAAACGCCTGCAATTTACTTGCCTTGTCCGGTTCGGCATCAACATTCGCTATCAGGGCGTAGAAAGCAGCTCTGACGATGTCCTGTTTTGAAGCCTTTGGATGTTCTTTCCTGGCAGCCTTTAGGAGCTGCTTCGGTGTCATGTTGGCCGTCACAACACGCATCAAGGAACTGGCTATGGTTTGTTGGTCGCCGGACTTCATCTGCGCTTTCCATTCGATATCGATGGCGAGGCAAGCTTAACATGAACGGAATCACCTACCAACGCCGTGGGTAGCGGTCTGTTCCTGCCGAGCCGATTCAAACCGGTACGGCTGCCTGAATGTGTGAAGGCTCACAGGTGGCAGAGTAGGTTCACTTCAAAGCATGATTAAAGTCAGATTGAGTAATGACGCGAAGCCGATGGCCGTCAGGGTAAGCGCCATTCCACCCGTACGACCGAAAGAGTTTCCGTCGGTGAACGATAGTGTCCAACCGTGCAGAAGTCGTCCTCCAATGAGCAAGATCCCAAGGGCGTGCAGGATAATTTCCGACGATCCTTCAAGTTCCAGCAATCCTATGAGGATCAGGCCAATCGGTCCGTATTCAGCGAGATTTCCTTGAGCCCGTATGCGCCTCTCCAAAGCTAGATCGCCACCGGTCCCCAAACTAATGCTTAGGCCACGTCGAGCGAGGATCACTCTGGCCGACAGCAGCACCAACAACAGCCCGAGGATGCCCGCGTAAAACGGCGTAATCGACATTGAGAGAATCCACCTACTTTGTGATCCATTCACGCCAATATACGGCAGTTACGGCTTTCCGGATCAATGAAAAGAACTCTGCCGCGCCGCAGCCGATCGCTAGGATGGCGCTGCGGCTACGCGCCGCCCTCGGCGCCATTGTCGCCTCTCATGCAGAACTTGGTTTGGCCAATCTGACGCCGGCTCCTCCGCCGTTCTCTGCAATGAACTGGACGCCGGCAGCCTCAAGAGCCTTCTGGACCTTTGATACTGTGTCGAGACCGCTGACCAGCACCGCTGGACCCAGGCCCTCCATGTTTCGGATAGTGTTGACGTTCACACCGGCCTTCTCGGCAAGCCCTTCCTGATTCATGCCCGCAAGCGCTCGGGCGGCCTTGAGCTGGTTCCCCGTTCTAAGGCTCATTGGTTTTTTTACCTATTGCAGTGTTGACCCTACATAATGGGTATGTTACATAATGCCCTAGGTGAAAAACACAAGCAAGAGTTCCATGTTCAACCGCTCGGAAATCATGAAAGCCGCCTGGAGGCATTACCGCACCACGTTCACGCGCTCGTGGATCAAGGCTCCGGTCGACCGGGCCAAGTTCGCCTTCTGCCTCGCCTGTGTATGGCAGCGCGCCAAGGAAGCGCTGATGACCCCGCAGGACCGCCGCGCCGACGCCATCCGGGGCCAGATCGACGCCCTCAAATACAAGTCCTTTCAGATCAACATCGAACCGCGCCGTCTGGCGCTGGAACGCGAACTCGCTAGCCTAGCCGGATAGTCCGGCCGAACTTTCAACAACGGGAGAAGTAGCAATGCCGAACACCTCTGTTCGGGCAGCCGCCGAAGGCATGCCCAAAATCAATCGCCGCCGCGCCCTGCTGACCGGCGGTGCCGGTATAGCCGCCGCTGCGCTGGCCGTGGTGGAATCAACGCCTTCGCCCGGCGCTCCCGCACTTGCCGAAGCCATCCAG
>JBGTLX010000215.1:0-4852 GCA_041743855.1 Rhizobiaceae bacterium
GCAGCCGTCGACCGCCTTGTACTGCGCCATTGGCGAGACCACGACCCGGTTCTTGAGCCGCATCTCGCGCAGTTGGAACGGCGCGAACATCGGCGCGCGCGGCGCGGTGTCGACGCTGCCCGCCTGGCGCTGGAACCAGGCCTCCGCGCCGCCGAGCCAGTCCGGGTCGCGCAGGCGGAGATTCTCATGGCCGATGCGCTGCGAGCGCGTCAGCAGCGAATAATTGAACTGAACCGGGTCGAGGCCGAGATAGCGCTCCACCTCCTCGAACCATTCCAGCGAGTTGCGCGCCGCCGATTGCAGCTTCAGCACCTCTGTGCGGCGGGCGTCCTCATATTTGCGGAACGCCGAATCCAGGTCGGGCTCGGATTCGACATAGTCGGCAAGGGCGACGGCGCTTTCCAGCGCCAGCTTCGTACCCGAACCGATCGAGAAATGCGCGCTCGCCGCGGCATCGCCCATGAGCGCGAGGTTCTTGTGGGACCAGCGCTCGCACAGAACGCGCGGGAAATTGATCCAGGCCGATCCGCGAATGTGGTTGGCGTTGGTCATCAGGGCATGCCCGCCGAGATGCTTGGCGAAAATGCGCTCGCAGACCGCGATCGATTCCCGCTGCGACATCGCCCCGAAGTCGAAGCGCTCGAACGTCTCCTCGCTGCATTCCACGATGAAGGTCGCCGTGTCCGGATCGAACTGGTAGGCATGCGCCCAGACCCAGCCATGCTCGGTTTTCTCGAAAATGAAGGTGAAGGCGTCGTCGAATTTCTGGCGCGTGCCGAGCCAGACGAACTTGCATTTGCGCGTATCGATGTCGGGCTTGAAGATGTCGGCAAACGTGCTGCGTGCGCGCGAATTCAGGCCGTCAGCGGCCACGACCAGATCGTGCGAGGCCATATAGGTTTTGGGATCCGTCGCCTCGGTCTCGAAGCAAAGGTCGACGCCCAGTTCGATCGCGCGCGCCTGCAGCAAGGTCAGCAGCCGCTTGCGGCCGATGCCGCAAAAGCCATGCCCGGTCGAGACGGTGCGCACGCCGTCATGGACCACGGCAATGTCGTCCCAATAAGCGAAATGCACGCGAATCTGCTCGGCGCTGACTGGATCGTTTGCCGTCAGATTGTCCAGCGTCTCGGCCGACAGGACGACGCCCCAGCCGAACGTATCGTCGGCGCGGTTGCGCTCGAACACAGTCACTTCGTGGGATGCGTTGCGAAGCTTCATCGAGATGGCGAAATAGAGGCCGGCGGGACCGCCGCCGAGAACCGCAACCTTCATCGCGACCTCTCCTCTTCAGGTTTTCCGCATGCCATCATGCTGCTTGCGGCATATTGGTTCAAGCTTAAAATATCAAGATTGAAAATGATGGACGACGATAAGGGAGGTCGTGTCCAAGGATTGACAGGGCGGGACCGGCATGGTCGCTGGCTATGCGCTTGCAAGCGGGCTTGACGATCGATCCGCGTGCGCAAAGGAGCTGATCCACGATGATCCTGAACGGCATTTCGAACTGGGACGACGCCTATGCCAACGGCGTCAACATCGCGCAAGGCGATGCCTGGCCGAATGCCTGGGTAGAGCCGGCACGAGTCTACAGGCAACGGCTCGCAGCCCAAGGCCGCGCCGAACTCGACATCGCCTATGGCGACGGTCCGAAACACCGCTACGACCTGTTTTTACCCAAGGGCGATGCAAAGGGCGTCGTGGTCTTCGTCCATGGCGGCTACTGGATGAAGTTCGACCAGTCCTCCTGGTCCCATCTCGCCAACGGTGCGGTCGAGTCGGGCTACGCGGTCGCGATGCCCACCTACACGCTGTGTCCGGACATCCGCATCGCCGGCATCGTCGCCGAGATCGGCAAGGCCATTGCCGCGATCGCAGATAGGTTGGCAGGACCGATGTTCCTGACCGGCCACTCTGCCGGCGGACATCTCGTTTCCCGGATGATCTGCGCCGATTCGCCCCTGCCGGAGCCGGTGCGCAAGCGCATCCGCCATGTCGTCTCCATTTCGGGTCTGCATGATCTGCGTCCGCTCATGAACACCGCCATGAACGCGACGCTCGGCATCGACGAGGCGGAGGCTGCCGCGCAAAGCCCCGCGCTGCTGCGGCCTATGGAAAACGCCCGCCTGACCTGCTGGGTCGGCGCGGCGGAACGCTCGGAATTCATCCGCCAGAATGCGCTGCTCGCCAATGTCTGGACCGGCCTCGGAGCGCAAACCTGCGCGGTCGAGGAGCCGGACCGTCACCATTTCAACATTGTCGACGGGCTGGCCGATCCGCATCATCCGCTGCTCAGGACCCTGCTGTTGGGGTAAGCGGCTTCACGCCCGCCTAGCGCGCAACTACCTGTCCAGCCAGTGCGGATCGAAGACAGGTAGTGGAATGGCCGCGATCAGATCGCGCGTGTAGCTTTCCTGGGGATCGGCAAACAAGGCGTCGGTCTGGCCGGCTTCGACGATCACGCCTTCGCGCATGACGATGACCTGCCGGCACAGGCGACGGACCACCGACAGATCGTGGCTGATGAAGGCGACGGTCAGCCCCATCTCGTCGGCCAGCTTTTCCAGCAGCGTCAGGATTTGCGCCTGGGTAGAGACGTCGAGGCCGGAGACGATCTCGTCGGCCAGCACGAATGTCGGAGACAGCGCAAGGACGCGGGCGATCCCGACCCGCTGGCGCTGGCCGCCGGAAAGCTCGTGGCGATAGCGCGCCGCAAAGCCTTCCGGCAGTCCGACACGCTTGAGCGCCTGCGCGATGCGGTCCTTCAGATCGTCACCCATGCCGTTCTGCTTCAGCGGGGCGGCGATGATGGCGCCGATGGTCCGGCGCGGGTTCAGCGACGACATCGGGTCCTGAAAAATCATCTGCAGATTGCGGCGCAGCGGCTTCAGTTCTCTTTCCGGCAGATGTGTAATGTCGCGGCCATCGAAATTCACCGTGCCGCCGGTGGGTTCGATCAGCCGCACCAGCGCGCGGCCGAGCGTCGATTTGCCGGAACCCGATTCGCCGACGATGCCGGTTACGCTCTCGCGCGGCAGGCCGAAATCCAATCCTTTCAGGATTTCGATCTTCGGAGCGCGACCGATGAGCGGCTTTCTCGCCATGTCGGGCAGGGCGACTTTAAGCCCGCGCACGCTGAACAGCGGCTCAGCCATGCAGCGCGTCCCAATCGCGATCGGCGAGTGCGATCTCGGAGGCAAGTCCTGCCAGCACTGCTTCGTCCACCGGTTTCAGCGACGCGAGCGGGTCGGTATAACTCGGCGTAGCCAGCATCAGCGCCTTGGTGTAGGCGTGGCCTGGCGCGGCAAACAGCGCTTCGGTGTCGGCTTCCTCCACCACCTTGCCGGCATAGAGCACCGACACGTTCTGACTGATCTTGGCGACGACGCCGAGATCATGCGTGATGAACAGGATCGCCGTCCCGCGCTCGCGCTGCATGTCGGCGATCAGCCTCAGGATTTGCTTCTGCACGGTCACGTCGAGCGCTGTGGTCGGCTCGTCGGCCACGATCAGCCGCGGCTCCGCAGCGAAAGCGGCGGCGATCAGCACGCGCTGGCGCATGCCGCCCGACAATTCGTGCGGGTAGGCGCGCATCACGCGATCGGGATCGCGGATCCGCACCTCGTCGAGCAACTGGCGAATGCGGGCGTCGGCCCTGGCGCTCTCCCAGCCGAGGATCTTGGTCAGCCGGTCGGTCATCTGCGGGCCGACGCGGCGCGACGGATTGAGCGCCGTCAGCGGATCCTGCGGGATCAGCGCGGTTTTTTCGCCGATCATGGTGCGCCGCTTTTTTGGGGACAGGCCGCCGAGATCGACCCCTTCCAGCGCGATGCTGCCATCGACGATGCGCACAATGGGCGGCAGCACACCGAGCAACGCCTTGCCGATCATGCTCTTGCCCGCTCCGCTCTCGCCGACCAGCGCGCGCACCTCGCCGGGCTGGACGGTTAGCGAGACCGATCGCAGCACGCGCGCGCCGTTCGGCAGCACCGCGCTCAGCCCTTTTATGTCGAGGCAGCCGCTCATCGATATACTGGATCGAAGCGCGCCTTCAGCCCTTCGCCGAACTGGCTGAACGACAGCACGGTGAGGAACAGGGTGATCAGCGGAAAGACCAGCACCCACCAGGCCTGATGGATCGAGAGCCGACCCTCGGCGATGATGCCGCCCCAGGTCGGATCGTCGGTTGAGATCGACAGATTGACGAAGGACAGGATCGCCTCGACGATGACAGCGATGCCCATTTCGAGCGACAGTAGCGCCACGATCGACGGCAGCACGTTCGGCAGCACCTCGCGCAGCATGATGCCGACGCGCGAAAACCCGGCGATTCGGGCGTTTTCGACATAGTCCATGCGCGCCTGGGCCATCGCCTCGGCGCGAATCACCCGGCAGAAGCGCGTCCAGTCGATGATGGCGATGGCGATGATGACCGAGCTCAGGCCGGTGCCGAATACGGCGACCAGCAGGATGGCGAACAGCACCGGCGGAAACGCCATCCAGACATCGACGACGCGCGAGACGATCCGGTCCGGCCAGCCGCCGAAATAGCCCGCGATCAGGCCGAGCGTCGAGCCGACCACGCACGCCGCGGTCGCTGCGGCGAAGGCCACGATGAAGGCGATGCGCCCGCCATGGATCAGCCGCGACAGCAGATCGCGGCCGAGGCTGTCGGTGCCGAGCCAATAACCGGGTTCGGCGCCCTGCATCCAGAAGGGCGGCAGGCGCTCGAACATCAGATCCTGCGCCAGCGGATCCTGCGGCGCAATCAGCGGTGCGAAGATGGCGGCCAGCAAGGCCAACAGCAGCCAGCCGCCGGCCAGCCACAGCCGGGCGGACAGGCCGCGCCGGAGGA
>JBGTLX010000216.1:0-2440 GCA_041743855.1 Rhizobiaceae bacterium
ACGCTGAAACTTTTCCGGCGGTTGGAAGACGAATTCGGCGACGGGGCCGATATCGCCTTTCGCGAAAACGGCTACCTCATCCTGGCCAGTGAGACCGGTGCGCCCATCCTTGCGGCCAACCACGAAATCCAGCTTGCCGAGGGCGCTGATATTGTGCTCGAGGATCCCGCCGGGCTTCGGCAACGCTTTCCCTTCATGTCGACCGAGGGCGTTTCGGCTGGCGCATTCGGTCGAACAGGCGAGGGCTGGTTCGATGCGCATGCGCTGCTGATGCTGTTTCGCAAGGCGCTCAAGGCGAAAAACATCGAGTTGATGGCCGGCTCCGTCACTGGCATCGAACGCAGCGACGACCGCGTAACGGGCGTTATTCTCGACAATGGGGAGAGGCTCGAAGCCGGGACCATCGTCAACGCAGCCGGTCCGAACGCCGGCGCGGTCGCTGCCATGGCCGGCATCGCGCTTCCGGTCGAGCCGCGCAAGCGCTCGGTCTTCGTGTTCGAGGCGCGCGACAAATTTCCCGACATGCCGCTGATCGTCGATCCGAGCGGCGTCTATGTGCGGCCCGAAGGCTCTGTCTACATTACCGGCGGGGCCGATCCCGATGCGACCGACGGGCCGGCGGATCCGATGGATTTCGAGCCGGACTGGCCGCAGTTCGAGGAGATCATCTGGCCGCTTCTGGCCACGCGCTTCCCGGCCTTTGAAGCGATCAAGGCGACGCGGGCCTGGGCGGGCCACTATGACTACAATGTGCTGGACCAGAACGGCGTCATCGGCTCGCATCCGGAGGTTAAAAACTTCCTCTTCGCCAACGGTTTTTCCGGACATGGGCTGCAGCAGGCGCCCGCAGTAGGAAAAGCGTTGGCCGAGCTCATCGTCCACGGAGGCTATAGAACGGTCGATTGCAGCCGATTCGGCTACGAACGCATCGCCAAGGGACGACCGTTCCGCGAGCTGAACGTGATCTGAGGACTTGCGCCGCGGCTATCAGAAATCGAAAATCTCGCCGAGGAGCGACTTCTTCTTGCGCGGCCGGTAGTCCTGCTGGCGTCCATAGGCTCTGTCGTCGTTCGACCGGTGCCGGTCATCGTCGTCCGAGCGGGATTGCCGCGGGCCGTCGTCGGAAGCGGAGCGCTCGATGATCTTGTCGAGCTCGCCGCGGTCCAGCCAGACACCGCGGCATTTCGGGCAGTAGTCGATCTCGATGCCCTGACGGTCGGACATGACGAGGTCGGAATTGTCGATCGGGCACTTCATGGCTTCTCCTGCCTTCCGGCTTTCCAGATTGAGCTCCGCAGATAGGAAAACAAGGCGTCAGTTCAAGCAAAAAGCCTGCCCTGCAACGGTATCGGAAGACAGGCCCCTTTGATTCACGCGCTGGCTTGTGTAAACGGGCCAAAGAATTCGCCACGCCAACGACAGGCCTGATCCGATGGAAAAATTCACAAAACTCACCGGTGTCGCCGCGCCCATGCCGATCGTCAATGTCGACACCGACATGATCATCCCGAAGGATTATCTCAAGACGATCAAGCGCACGGGTCTGAGTGTCGGGCTGTTCGCCGAGATGCGCTTCAACGACGACGGTTCGGAGAATCCGGATTTCGTGCTCAACAAGCCGGCCTATCGCAAGGCGCAGATTCTGGTTGCGGGCGACAATTTCGGCTGCGGCTCGTCCAGGGAACACGCGCCCTGGGCGCTGCTCGATTTCGGCATACGCTGCGTGATCTCGACCAGCTTCGCCGACATTTTTTACAATAACTGCTTCAAGAACGGCATCCTGCCGATCACCGTCAGCCCGGAAGACCTCGAAAAGCTGATGGACGACGCTTCGCGCGGCGCCAATGCAACCCTGACCGTCGACCTCGAAGCCAAGGAAATCCACGGACCGGATGGGGGCATGATTGCGTTCGATCTCGACGATTTCAAGCGCCATTGCCTGCTCAACGGGCTGGACGACATCGGCCTGACGCTGGAAAAAGCTTCGTCCATCGACAGCTTTGAGAGGAAGAACGCCGAGAGCAGACCTTGGACCTAGCATGATCCCGAAAAGTGGAAGCCGGTTTTCGGAGAAGATCATGCTTAACAAAGAGTAACGCCATGCGAAAACTGATCTCGACCGGCTCGCCCTTCGAAAAGACCGCTGGTTACTCCCGCGCCGTGGTTCAGGGCGACTGGTGTTTTGTCGCCGGCACGACCGGCTACGACTATGCCACCATGGTCATGCCTGACGGCGTCGAGGATCAAGCGCGCAATTGCCTGAAGACGATCGCCGGGGCGCTGGAAGAAGGAGGCTTCACGCTGGCCGACGTGGTGCGGGCGCGTTACTACGTCACCGACGCCGCCTTCGTGGACCGCGTCTTCCCGATTCTCGGCGAGGTTTTCGGTGAAATCCGGCCGGCCGCCACCATGATCGTCTGCGGTCTCAACAAGCCCGAGA
>JBGTLX010000217.1:0-1739 GCA_041743855.1 Rhizobiaceae bacterium
GTCTGCGCCAGGCGTGGCGGCGAACGGCGAACCTTCGGCAATGCCTGCGAAGCCGACCGCGCCGGGTATGACATCGTCCGCCGGGGCGAATGCCAGCGTGTCGTCGTGATCGAAGAAGAGCCGCGCTTCTGCGCCCGCGAATACCGGCCGGTCTGCGCCCGCCGCGGCAGCACCGTGCGGACATTCGGCAATGCTTGCGAGGCGGATGCGGCCGGGTATCGCGTGATCGACAATGGCGAGTGCTGAAAAAGTCCGTTCGTTAACTCTACTCCGCTGGCCATCTGGCGCAGTTTTCTACGCTTCCGGTGCTCACGTACCCAAAAGTACGCTCCGCTCCGGGTCTCGAAAACCACGCCATATGACTCAGCGGGGCGAGTTACCAAACAGACTTTGGCCAAGCTGGCCGAAGCTCGACGGTTGGTATTCTGCTTGTCACCCCATTATTCCTCCACGCCCGGATAGTTTTCGGCCTTCAGCGCGCCCGCCAGATGGGCGGCGTTGGAGGCCGCCATCTTCAGCATGTCGACCACGGCTTGCGGCGTGCCGGGCAGGTCGACATAGTTGACGTCGCCCATCGCCTGGCCGACCCAGTAGACCCCGCCATTGGCCGGGATGGTGAAGCCGACATCGTTCAGCGACTGGAAGCAGGCCGCGTGGCAATGATGCGCGCCGTCCTCGTTGCCGACGACCGCCACCAGCGCGACCTTGCCGGCCGACGGCATGCGGCCCTTGTCGTCGGTCTCCGACAGGAAGGCATCCAGCCGCTCGAGCACGCGTTTGGCGACGCTCGACGGCTGGCCCATCCAGATCGGCAGGCCGAGGATGAAGATGTCGGCGGCGAGAATTTTTTCCCGCAGTTTCGGCCAGCCGTCGCCCTTGCCCATGTCGGACAGCACGCCGGGCTTGATGTCGTGGTCGAGCGCCCGGATCGGTTTTTCAGCCGTCACGCCATGCTCGCCGAGCGCGGCGATGAGGTCGGAAAGCAGCTTGTCGGTGGAGGATTCCTCCTTGTCGTCCGACGGTTTCAGCGAACAGTTGAGGGCGAAGGCGATGAGTTTTTTCGCGGGCATGTTTTGCGGACTCCATTTTTGCGACCGGCTCTGCTCACGCCGAACGCTTTTTGCGGCTTCCGGTTGCGGGTTTTGGTTGGGACGTCGCGAACGATCGCAAGAGCTGGGCGTGGATCGCGGCATCGCGACTTTCGGCGCCCGCGGCCGATAGCTCGATTCCGGTTGCGATGAGGCCCAGTCTTTCGAAGCGGGCATCCGTCCAGAAATCCGTGCAGATGGGCTCGCTTACATCCGTTGCCTGGCACAGGCCCTTGCGGCGGCAGGCGTGGTCGGAACACTGCGCGGGCAGACCGTCCAGCGTGGCAAGCAGCCTGAGGCCCAGCAGGAGTTCGGGCCGCGGCCGCGGCGTCTGCGTCGGCGCATACAGAGCCAGCAGGTGCGTCTTCAAATCGCTGACGATAAGGCCGAAGCTGCGGCATTGTTCGCGCAGATGCAGGACTTCCTGTTCGAGTTCCATGTTCATTCCTTTCTCCAGGCAAGGGTTGCGACGCCGCGCCTCGATCGAGGCCGGCTTGGTGAGAGAAGGTCGGGAAGCGGGGCGCATGGCCGTGCCTACCGAACTTAGAGTATATGGCGCGACGTCCGCGCCCCGCCGGTGTCTGTCGCCACGGTCGACCGGTCACACGCCCACCCCTCTTCGGGGCGCAGTTGGACGCGGCGGATGATCCG
>JBGTLX010000218.1:0-3777 GCA_041743855.1 Rhizobiaceae bacterium
CGAGTAGGGAGCAAAAATGTCGAAGAGCCACACCATCCTCTATCTCGACGGCGTTTCGGTCTCGTTCGACGGCTTTCGCGCCATCAACAATCTGTCGCTGGTGCTCGACAAGGGCGAGATGCGCGCCATCATCGGCCCCAATGGGGCCGGCAAGACCACGATGATGGACATCGTCACGGGAAGAACCCGTCCCGACAGCGGCGAGGTGTTCTTCGACGGCCAGATCGATCTCACCAAGCATGACGAGGCCGAGATCGCCATGATGGGGATCGGCCGGAAATTCCAGAAGCCGACAGTTTTCGAAAGCCATTCCGTCGAGGACAATCTGCTGCTGTCGTTGAAAGGCCCGCGCTCGATCTTTCCGGCGCTCTTCCATCGCCGTTCTGTCGAGGAAACCAGGCGGATCGACGAGATCTTGGCCACAATCCGGCTGGAAGCAAAACGCAGCGACCTCGCCGCCAATCTCTCGCACGGCCAGAAGCAATGGCTGGAGATCGGCATGCTGCTGGCGCAGGACCCGAAACTGCTGCTGGTCGACGAGCCCGTGGCCGGCATGACCGATGCCGAGACCGAGGAAACCGCGCGGCTGTTGAAAGACATCGCGAAAACCCATTCGGTGATTGTCGTCGAGCACGACATGCATTTCGTGCGCGAACTCGATGTCAAGGTCACGTGCCTGCATGAAGGCTCGGTGCTGTCGGAAGGTTCGCTCGATTTTGTTTCGGCCGACGAGCGCGTCGTCGAAGTCTATCTGGGGAGATGAGCGATGCTGACCGTCACCGACGCCACTCTCCATTATGGCGCTGCGCAGGCCTTGCGCGGCGTGTCGCTTCACGCCGGCGCAGGCAGGATCACCTGCGTGCTCGGGCGCAACGGCGTCGGCAAAACCAGTTTGATGAGATCGATCGTCGGCCATCACCGGCTGACGAGCGGAAGCGTCGCCTTCGAGGGGAAGGCGCTCGACCGGAGCGCGGCGTATGATCGTGCCCGGTCGGGCATCGCATTCGTGCCGCAGGGCAGAGAAATTTTCCCGCTGCTGACCGTGCGCGAAAACCTGGAATCGGGGTTTGCACCGCTGAAGCGCGCCGACCGCAACATCCCCGGTCACGTCTTCGAGCTATTTCCCGTGCTGAAACAGATGCTGACGCGGCGCGGCGGCAATCTTTCGGGCGGCCAGCAGCAGCAACTCGCCATTGGGCGGGCGCTGGTCATGCGACCGAAATTGCTCGTGCTAGATGAGCCGACCGAGGGCATCCAGCCATCGATTATCAAGGATGTCGGCCGCGCTATCCGCTTCCTGCGCGACCAGGCCGGGATCGCCGTGCTTCTGGTCGAACAGTATCTCGATTTCTGCCGCGAGCTTGCCGACGAGGTCAACATCATGGACCGCGGCCTGATCGTGCACACCGGCCCGGCCGAAGACCTCGACCGGGCGGATGTCAGGAAATTCCTGACGGTGTAGCCGATCGAGCAGTGCACGGCGCGCGCCATGGACATACAGCCCAGACAGGCTATTCATTCCGAAGCCGAATGCTGTGCGTGGATGAACGATGCTCCGAATCCAAAAGGTCAATCTCGACGACATTTACGTGCCCACCGCGCGCAAGAAGACGCTGCATCCCGAAACAGTGCGTGTTCTGGCGGAAGACATTCTTGAGAATGGGCTGAAGACGCCGATCCAGGTGCGCCATGACGGCAAACGCCACGTCCTGGTCGAGGGCCTGCACCGTCTGGAGGCCGCCAGATGGCTCGGCGAGAGCACCATCGATGCCTACCTCGTACAGGCCAAGAAACATTAACTGGACGTAGCCGGCCTCAATCCGCGACCTTGATGACAGCCTTGATCAGGCCGGATTTCTCGTGCGCCCACCGCGCCAAATCTTGCGGCGCGGCGTCCAGCGTCGTGCGATGCGTGATCAGCCGGTCGAGAGGAACCTTGCCCGCGCGGATCGAGGAGGCGACGAGATCGAAGTCGTCGCGCGTCGCGTTGCGGCTGCCGACCAGCGTCATCTCGCGCTTGTGAAATTCCGGATCGGAAAAGCTGATCTGGTCCTTGACGACACTGACCAGCACCAGTGTCCCGCCATGCGCCACATGGGCGAAGGCGGACTGGATCGAGGCCGTGTTGCCAGTCGCGTCGAAAACCGTGTCGAAGCCGTCGCCGCCGGTGACTGCCGCAACCGCGTCGGCGACCGGCGTTTCCGGGCCAATGGTTGCGGTGAAGCCGAGTTCGCGGGCGGCGAAATTCAGCCGCTCGCGGCTGGTGTCGAGCAGCGTCACCTCGAGGCCCGCGATGCTAGCAAAAATGGCCGTGCCGATGCCGATCGGACCTGCGCCGATGACAAGCGCTCGCGTGCCCGCCGCGGCTCTCGAGCGGCGCACCGCATGGGCGCCGATTGCCAGAAATTCCACCGTAGCGGCGGCCTCCAGCGAAAGGCCATCGGCCGGATAAAGGTTGGACGCCGGAACCAGGATCTGCTCGCACATCGCGCCGTCGCGGTGGACGCCGAGCACCTCGACCGCCATGCAGCAGTTGGGCTTGCCGTTCCGGCAGGCGATGCATTTTCCGCAGGACAGGTAGGGATTGACGATCACCGCCAGTCCCTTGGCCAAGGCGACGTTCTCACTCGTTCGCAGCACGGTGCCAGACACCTCGTGACCCATGATGCGCGGGTAGGCCAGGAACGGGTGCTTGCCTTCAAAAATGTGATAGTCCGTGCCGCAGATGCCGACATGGCTGACCGCCACCAGCGCCCAGCCCGCAAGCGGCTCGCCGGGGAGAGGGCGCTGTTCCAGCACCAGGTCTCCGGGCGATCGGCACACCATCGCCTTCATTGTCGACATCGCGCTTCTCATGGCCAAAAATTCTGTCCGGCTTTGGAGCCGGATCGCTTGCGATGGTTCCGTCAGCGTTTTCTACTTGCCCCGGCGGCGGCGCAGACCATCGAAATAGACGATTACGATGATAAGCGCTCCGGTGATGATGCGCTGCCAGAACGAGTTCACATTCAACAAATTGGCGCCGTTGTTGATGGTCGCGAGAATGAACGCGCCGAGCAGTGGCCCGTGCACGGATCCGACCGCGCCGAACAGGCTGGTGCCGCCGATCACGGATGACGCGATGGCCTGAAGCTCCCAGCCTTCCGCCTGTGTCGGGTTGCCGATGCCGATGCGCGAGGCGAGCAGCACGCCGACGAAGGCCGCGCAAAGCGCCGACAGCGTGTAGGCGAGGTAGATCGTGCGGTTGACGTTGACGCCCGACAGTCGCGAGGCTTCGGCGTTCGACCCGACCGAAAACAGATATCTGCCCCAGCGTGTATGGTGGAGAAAAATGTAGGCAGGCACGCCGACCAGGATCACCATCCAGAAAAGATTGGGAACGCCGACGAAGGAATTGCGGGAAAATTCCGAAAACGCATCGCTGTTGATGGAGATCGAATTGCCGTTTGTCATCAAAAGACCGATGCCGCGCAGCGAGGTCAGCGTCGCCAGCGTGATGATGAAGGGCGGCAGGCCCATCTTGACGATGCCGAAGCCGTGGAAAATGCCGATGGCGACGCCGACGAGCAGCGTCAGCGCTACCGCCGCCCAGACGGGCACGCCGGCATTGATGAGCAGAGCGACCGTCACGGTCCCAAATCCGACGATTGCGCCCACGGAAAGGTCGATGCCGCCGGTGATGATGACGAAGGTCTGGCCTACCGCCAGGATCGCGATCATGGACCCTTGGCGCAGCAGGTTGGAGATGTTGTTGGTCGAGGCGAAGCTTGGCGTCGC
>JBGTLX010000219.1:0-1525 GCA_041743855.1 Rhizobiaceae bacterium
AACTGATCTACGCATTCACAACAAGCAGTGTCAATCATTTCCGATCATAATATTCCATGTGCAGTGCAATATGACCAGTTTTGATTGTTTGTGATTGACATTGTGGCGTCACTTGTGAAATTTGAGCCGGATGACGTGCCCGATTTCGCACGCTACGGGAGGATAATCATGCTCGACAAGCGCTCCGGCACGCGTCTCGCCAATCTTTGGGACGACGCGAAGGCCGCGCCGATGAGCGAACCGCAACGCCTCGTCTATCGCTCCAACATTCTGGGTTCCGACAAGCGCGTCACCAATTTCGGCGGCGGCAACACGTCGTCCAAGATCATGGAAACCGACCCGCTGACCGGCGAAAAGGTCGAAGTTCTCTGGGTCAAGGGCTCAGGCGGCGACAGCGCCTCGATCCGGCTCGACGGGTTTTCCACGCTCTATCTGGACAAGCTTCGTGCTCTGAAGGGACTCTATCGCGGGCCCGAGCACGAGGACGAAATGGTCGGCTACCTGCCCCATTGCACCTTCAATCTGAATCCGCGCGCAGCTTCGATCGACACGCCGCTGCATGCCTATGTGCCGAAACCCTATGTCGACCACATGCATCCCGACGCCATCATCGCGATTGCTGCATCGAAGGATTCGAAGGCGCTGACGAAGGAAATTTTCGGCGGCGAGATGGGCTGGCTGCCGTGGAAGCGGCCGGGCTTCGAACTCGGCCTGTGGCTCGAAAAATTCTGCCTCGACAATCCCGACGCCAAGGGGGTCATCCTCGAAAGCCACGGGCTGTTCACCTGGGGCGACACGCCGAAGGAGTGCTACGAGACGACGATTTCCGTGATCAACCAGGCGATCGACTGGTTCGAGCGTCGCACCGAAGGCAAGCAGGCTTTCGGCGGCGAAGCGGTGACGTCGCTCGACGCCCCCGCCCGTCGCGCCATCGCGGCGCGGCTGATGCCGAAAATCCGCGGGCTTATCTCCTCGGACAGCCGTAAGCTCGGCCACTTCGACGATTCCGAAGCCGTGCTCGAATTCGTCAATTCGAAGGATCTGCGCCCGCTGGCGGCGCTCGGCACGTCTTGCCCCGACCATTTCCTGCGCACGAAAATCCGGCCGCTGGTCATCGAGTTCGATCCTGCCAGTCCGGATATCGAGGCCATCATCGCGCGCCTGCCCGACGACATCGCCGCCTACCGCGCCGGCTATCAGGCTTACTATGACCGCAGCAAGCGGGTGGATTCGCCGCCCGTGCGCGACCCGAACGCGGTCGTTTACCTGATGCCCGGAATCGGCATGTTCACCTTTGCCGGCGACAAGGCGACGGCGCGGATCTCGGCCGAATTTTACGTCAACGCGATCAACGTGATGCGCGGCGCATCGGCCGTCTCGACCTATGTCGGCCTGCCCGAGCAGGAAGCCTTCGACATCGAGTACTGGCTGCTGGAAGAAGCAAAGCTCCAGCGCATGCCGAAGCCGAAATATCTGGCGGGCCGCATTGCGCTGGTTACCGGCGGCGCGGGCGGCATCGGCCGGG
>JBGTLX010000220.1:0-4907 GCA_041743855.1 Rhizobiaceae bacterium
CTGCCCGCGCTATCCGCGCCGCGCGCAGGAAAAACGGCAAGCCCGAAAAGGATGTGGTCTATCCCACCGTCACGGATGGAGTGGAGGGCGTCGCGTTTGTCGAAGCGTGCGTCAGATCGTCAAAAAAGAACGCGGCGTGGACCAAATTGTAGCAAGCCAATCGCTGGTCCGCTCTCTCAACCATTGCGAGAGCGGACCAGCGATCAAACAGATTTGCGGTCAGTAATATCCGCGTGGGCATTCCGCGATATAGACCCTGCCATAGCTGTCGCGATAGCGGCAACGGTTCGGTTCGTTGGCGCGTCCGATCAAAGCGCCGGCAACAGCGCCCACCGCACCCCCGATCAGTGCTCCCTCGGTGCGATTGCCGGGGGACGCCACCGCACTTCCGATCACGGCGCCGCCCAAACCGCCGACCGCAGCGCCCTGCTGGGTCTGCGTACACGCCGCCAGCGGTATCATGAGCGTCGCGCATAGCAATAGTTTTTTCATTGACTGAACTCCGGAACAACATGGCTTTTTGCCGATATGGAAACGCGCCACAGGCGGATTCGGTCCCCGGCCCCCACAAAAAAACGAAAACTGCTTTCCAAAACCTTCTGGAGCCGCTTGCTCGGCGAGCGATATGCGTCGGACAACGCTCGGGATCGGCCGGAGCCAAAAGGGCAATTGGCGGCCACAACGCCGACAAACGGAAGCCCCAGACTTTCGTCTGGCTCTTCCGCTCGTGAACTTGATATTCGAAAAAAGTATTGGAGCGGGTGAAGCGATTCGAACGCTCGACCCCAACCTTGGCAAGGTTGTGCTCTACCCCTGAGCTACACCCGCTCGCGCGGCCTCAGCCGCAAGCCGAGCTTGTATGACTGAAGAATAAGGCGATTGCAACAGACAATTCGTTGACCCGGAACGCTTCCGGCTTCTGCAACGGCCGGAAGCCGCGCGTCTCTTGCCAGGAGGCATTTTTCCGCCGAATAGCGCGTGGGCTTGTTTGATGAGGGCCTTTTCTTCTAAACCCGAACAGCCTCAGCCCTGAGAACAACCACATGCCGAAGACCCAGACAGAGCTTTTTGAATTTCTGGCCGATCTGGGCATAGAAATTTCGACCGTGGCGCATCCGCCCTTGTTCACGGTCGCCGATTCGCAGGCATTGCGCGGCGAAATTCCCGGCGGGCACACCAAGAACCTTTTCCTCAAGGACAAGAAAAACAATTTCTTCCTGCTGACCGTCGACGAGGAAGCCGAACTCGATCTGAAGCAGATCCATCATCGCATCGGGGCAGCGAGCCGGGTTTCCTTCGGCAGTCCAGAGGCGCTGATGAAGCTTCTTGGCGTAGCTCCCGGCGCGGTGACGGCATTCGGCCTCATCAACGACACCGAACTGGCGGTTAAATTCGTAATCGACGGCGCGCTGATGGAACACGAGACGATCAACGCGCATCCGCTGACCAACGACGCCACGACATCGATAGCGGCCGCCGGGCTTCTGCGCTTTGCCAGGGCGACCGGCCATGAGCCGACGATCTTGAAAGTCTCCGTCTGATGGCCACATGGTGACGGACACGGGGCGGGTCGAAGAGAGTGGCTTCCGGCCGCCTTCGAAACAGACAGATTGAAGGACCAAGATGAGCGAAAAGGACAATCCGTTCGGCGCAACGGGCCAGTATCCAACGAGTTTGGGTTATGGCGCGGCGGAAAACTCGCCCCCGCTTGCCATCGAGCCTGCGTCGCAGCCGCTGACGGTCAAGGATACCACTACCGCGACGTTTGCGGCCGATGTCATCCAGGAGTCGCGCAAGCAACCCGTGCTCGTGGACTTCTGGGCGCCTTGGTGCGGCCCCTGCAAGCAACTCCAGCCAGCCCTCGAAAAGGCGGTCGCGGCCGCCGGCGGACGGGTCAAGCTGGTCAAGATGAATATCGACGAGCACCCGGCGATTGCCGGCCAACTCGGCATCCAGTCGATCCCGGCCGTCATCGCCTTCAAGAACGGGCAGCCGGTGGATGGGTTCATGGGCGCCGTTCCGGACAGCCAGATTCGCGACTTCATCATCAAGCTGGTCGGCCCGCATGCCGCTCAGCCGCAGGTCGCGGAGGCGCTGAAAGCGGCAAAGCAGGCGCAAGAGGCAGGCGATGCTCAGACAGCAATCGAGATCTACGACGCCGTGTTGCAGGAAGTTCCGGACCATGTCGATGCAATCGGCGCGCTCGCCGGCCTGTTGCTGGACCAAGGCGACCCAGCGGGCGCCGAGGAGGTGATGGCGCGCGCGCCGGCCGACAAGCAGGATGCGCCCGCTCTCGCCGCAATCCGCACCCGAATGGCGCTCGCCGCCGAGGCCCAGGGTCTCGGCAATCCAGCCGAACTCGAAAGCAGGCTGGCGCGGGATCCGAAAGATCATCAGGCGCGCTTCGATCTCGCCATGATCCAAAACGCCGAGGGCCGGCGCGACGAAGCGGCCGACAGTCTGCTGGCGATCGTCAGGGCCGACCGGAAGTGGAATGACGATGGCGCGCGCGCGCAACTGCTGAAGCTGTTCGAGGCCTGGGGCATGACCGACGAGGCCACGCTTTCGGCGCGCCGAAAGCTGTCGTCGCTGTTGTTTTCGTGACCTTCGGCCTGCGCGGCGAGCGGCGGGCTTGCACCGACCGCGTATTGCACCAGATTGCCTGTTGAGGCCGGCTTTCCGCCGGCAGGAGGAAAGAGTGCAGGTTGGAAACCAGAATTACCGGCTTGGAACGGAGATCCCGGCAACGATACCGATCTTTCCGCTGTCGGGAGCGCTCCTCCTGCCGGGCGGCCGCATGCCGCTTAATATTTTCGAGCCGCGCTATCTGCAGATGATCGACCAGGCCATGGCTGGCTCCCGGCTTGTCGGGATGATCCAGCCCAGCCTCGACGGCGCCCTGCGGGGCGACGACGAGCCGGAAATCTGCGCTGTGGGCTGCATCGGGAGGATTACGTCGCTGACCGAGACCGGCGATGGCCGCTACCTCATCTCGTTGCAGGGCGTATGCCGGTTTCGCGTCGCCGAGGAAATATCGGCGAGGACGCCGTTCCGGCAGTGCCGCATCACCTCGTTCGTCGCAGACCTCGACGAGGACCAGGCCGGCGGCGAGGTCGACCGGCCAGCGCTGCTAAAAGCCTTCCGCTCCTATCTTGAAGCCAATGAGCTTGAGGCTGATTGGGACAGCGTCAGCCGCGCGGAAAACGCCATGCTGGTCAACGCATTGTCGATGATGGCGCCCTATGGGGCAGCTGAAAAACAGGCTTTGCTCGAAGCGCCCGATTTGAAGACCCGTGCTGAAATGCTGATTGCGCTGACCGAAATGGCGCTTGCCCGCGAGAACGAGGATTTCGGGTCGAGCCTGCAATGAGCGGCGCCGGGAAGGGAGATCGCATGAGCAAGCAGGGCGCCCAATCGGGCATCGACGTGAAGCTGCTGGAACTGCTCGCCTGCCCGCTGACCAAGGGACCGCTGAGTTGGGACGCGGAACGTGGCGAACTTGTCTCCAGACTGGCGAAGCTCGCCTATCCGGTGCGCGACGGCATTCCGGTGATGCTGCCGTCCGAAGCCAGGCAGATCGATCCCGACGAGGCAAGCCAGACCTTGCGGAAAACGACGTGAACCGCCTGCTGTGAGCAGACACTACTGATCGGCGACTTCCTCGATCTTCTCCATGTCGTCGTCCGACAGTCCGAAATGGTGGCCGATCTCGTGGATCAGCACATGGGTGACGATCGTTCCCAGCGTTTCGTCGTTTTCCGACCAATAGTCGAGGATGGCGCGGCGGTAGAGCGTGACGCGGTTCGGCCCCTCCCCCGTCTGAGGGTTCCAGCGCTCCGCAATGCCTCGGCCCTCGAACAGGCCCAGCAGGTCGAAGGGCGTTTCGAGCGACAGATCATCCATGATCTCATCGGTCGGGAACTCGGCGATCTGGATGACGATCTCGCCGGTCAGGACGCGGAATTCCCCGGGCAGATGAGCGTAGGCTTCCAGCGCCATGAACTCCATCTCCTCGATCGAGGGCGACAACTGGTCCTGCCATGTGCGGGATTGGTAGATGCGGGCCATTCTTTTTCCTTTGTACGGCATATAGCCGTTCCGGCGCAGCGTTTCGAGGCCTTTGCGCTGCGCCGATGAAACCATTCCATCGGTTCTTCTCGGCGCTCATCAGGAATAAATTCAGCATATTATACTTTGCATACCCACTATCAGCCCGGAGCTAGGTGAGCTATGACTCACTTTGATGATGGCTCAGTGGGAGGATTGATGGCGACCAATGTGGTCAATCTGGACGCGATGATTCCGCGCGAAGATTTTTCGATTGAAGGTGGAGGTGAGCGGCTTGGAGGGAGCGGTCAAGAGAGAATCGATATTCATCATCTCGATGACCATTTTTTCGCTACTCGGCTGCGTAAGCCAGACTTTCAGCGAGAAACTGTACACTGGTCTCCTGACAAAATTGTTGATCTTATCAGATCGTTTGTAGATGCCGATCTCATTCCGGCGGTTATCCTTTGGCAAGCTGGAAGTTATTCGTTCGTAATTGACGGCGCGCATAGGTTAAGCGCGCTTTTCGCGTGGGTTCTGGACGATTACGGAGATCAAAAAAAGTCTTTGGAATTTTTCGGTGGGCGCATCTCGGATGAACAGCGCAGAATTGCTGAACGCACCCGAAAGATGCCGCGGAGCAATCTTTCTTTAAAATCAATGAAGCTGCTACACCCATCGATCCAACCGAAAAGAGGATTCTACGTGCTAGAAAGTCAGCTAGGTCACATACTCATAAACGGGATTCCCTTTTGGGGTGAGGCGTGATTCAGTCTCTGCGCGGGGGGACTGGATATGGCGCGCTTTGATTTGTCGGATTTCGAATGGTCGGTGATCGAGCCGCTGTTGCCGAACAAGCC
>JBGTLX010000221.1:0-4238 GCA_041743855.1 Rhizobiaceae bacterium
ACCAGGCCCGCGAGGCGGTCCAGCATGACGAGAAAGGCTGAAGCACTGCTCGCCTGGCGCCGCATCGCGGCGCCGTACTTCCCGACGAAGAGAACCTGGGCGGTCTCGGCCGCCTCATAGGCGTCCTTCCACATCCACGCACCCTCGGCGTCGCTTTGGCCAAAGGCGGCGTCCATCGTCGCGCGCAGGATCTTGGCGTCGATGCGCTTGCCGCCCTCCAGAAACTTCAGCAGCGCGGTGGCGGCCTGGAAGATCGCACGATGCGGGACGACGGTGACGGCGTGGTCGAGGAACAGCGAGGGGGTGGCGTCGGAGAGGCTCATCGGAAAGGCTCCATCGGTTGGAAGGATGCCCGCACCGTCTCTCTCTCGATCCGGCGAAGGCTCAGCCTTCCCGGTCCCCTCCTCTTCCTCTCCTTGATGTCAGACGCGTACCGTCGGCAGGTCCGACAGCCGCGTCGTGTAATGCGGTGAGCGATGCTCGGCGCGCAACTCCCACGGCCTCCGGAATCCTTCGCTGGCCAGCACCAGCGTCTTCTTGCCGAAGCGGTCGTTGACTTGATCGAGCGCGCTCATCAGCTTGGCGCTGCGCGGCCGCTCCGGCTCGAACAGAAGCCGAGGCGCATCCGCATCGGCCAAGAGATCGTCGAGAATGACCCCCGCCTTGGTGTAGCCGCAGCCATTGCCCTCGCGTTTGCCCTTCCACCCGGAACTGACGCAACGCAGCGCGGCGTCGACCAAGTCGAAGGTGTCGTTCGACATCGGCGACAGGCGGACGCTGCGCGAGGCCGAATGCTGCGGCCGTTCCGGCTTGTGCGGGTTGGTGTGGAAGAACGCCGTCAGCGATCCAGTGACGAGACCGTGGGCGCGCAGCTTCTCGGCCGCGCGTGTCGCATGGGCGGTGATCGCCTGAGAGCAGGTCGAAGTCTGTCATCGGCGTTCCGGCGGATCGCGTCACCGCCATGCCCTTGCGCTGCGGCGGCACGTCCTCGAAGTCGAGGCACGGGATACCGCGCAGCTCGGCGACCAGGCGCTCAATCACGACGGTGCCGATCTTGCGCGCCAGCGGCAGCGGCATGTCGCGAAGCTGGGACGTCCAACGGATGCCCTGGGCCCTAAGCTTGGCCTCGGTCGCCGCGCCGACGCCCCAAATCTCGCCGACCGGAACGCGCGCCAGCACGTAGTCGGCGACGGCCGGGTCCATCAGATTGCAGACGCCGGCGAAGATCGGGTTCTTCTTCGCCGCAAAGTTGGCGAGCTTGGCCAGCGTTTTGGTCGGCGCAATCCCGACGCAGGTCGGAATGCCGGTACGCTCCTTCACTTCGGCCCGCATCGCGCTCGCGTGGTCGACCATGCGCTCGCCAAAGCCGGAGAAATCCACGAAGGTCTCGTCGATCGAATAGTTCTCCAAGCTCGGCGAGAAGTCGTGGAGGACGTTGACCACGCGGCGCGAGAGGTCGCCATAGAGCGTGTAGTTCGACGAGAGGACCCGGATGCCGTGACGCCGGATGATGTCGCGGATCTTGAAGGCCGGATCGCCCATCTTAATGCCGAGCGCCTTGGCCTCCTCTGAGCGTGCCACGGCGCAACCGTCATTGTTGGATAGAACGATTACCGGCACCGTGCGGAGCGCCATGTCGAAGACGCGCTCGCAAGAAACATAAAAATTGTTGCAGTCGATGAGCGCGATTGGGTCGGCCATCGTGCGCTATTCCACCGGCAGCCGGCGCACGACGCCGGCGACGACGCCCCAAATCTCCGTCGTTTCCGTGACCGCGATGGACTGATAGCTGTCGCAGCGTGAGCGCGGATCGAGGAACAGCGCGCCGCTCCGCCGTGCCAGCTTTTTGATGGTGACCTCTCCGTCGACTACGGCCAAGACGACGCGGCCGATCCGACGCTTGCCGGCGCGGTCGACCGCGATCAGGTCGCCGTCGAGAATGCCTTCGGCCTCCAGACTGTGGCCCGACACGCGCCACCAGAAGGTCGCGCTCTCGTGCCGTACGATCCAGGCGATTGGATCGATCGCATCCTCCAGATCATCGGCCGCCGGCGAGGGAAACCCCGCGGGCACGACGATTGAGGCGAGCGGCAGCTCGCGATCGACGATCGTGACGGTAAGTGGTCGAGCGTGATGATTCATTTGATAGGCGAACAAATTAGGAACATCTGTTCGATAAGTCGCGTGAGAACCGGCGCCGTCAAGAGCCCAAGCATTCACGATGCGCCTCGGCACGCGCCTGTCCCCGTTTTACAAGGATGAGGGGATCAGGCTACCGGAGGCAGCACGGTCGGGATCTCGATCAGCGGCTGTTGAGAAACCGGCTTCTGAAGCCGGTAACGCAGCCAGCCTTCATTGCCCGCGTTCGGCTCGAACCGGTCAATGACTGGAGTTCCCCCGGTTTCGTGGACAGTTAAGGGCTTGCGATCTCCAGTCTCCCTTTGGCGCTCCTTTCGTAGTTGATGGGTGATTGATATCCGAGGGCCGAATGTCGCCTGGCCGGGTTATACCAGCCCTCGATGAACTGGAAGACTGCCATGCGAGCCTCGGCCTTGGTCTGGAATTTGCGCCGATCGAGCAGCTCGCATTCGAGGGTGGCGAAGAAGCTCTCGCACATGGCGTTGTCATAGGCGTCGCCGACCGAGCCCATCGACGGTCGCACGCCGGCTTCCTTGCACCGGAGGCCGAAGGCCAGTGAGGTATATTGCGATCCCTGATCGCTGTGGTGGATCACGCTGACCGGCCGACGCTGGGCCAGTGCCATGTTGAGGGCATCGAGCACCAACTGGACTTTCAGGTCATGGCCCATGGCCCAGCCGACGATGCGCCGCGAGAAAGCATCCAGCACGACGGCCAGATACAGGAAGCCGGCCCAGGTCGGGACATAGGTGATGTCGGCCACCCAGAGCATGTCGGGGGCATCGGCATAGAAGTTGCGATCGACCAGATCACAGGCCGGACGGACGCGGTTGTCGCGGAAGGTGGTGCGAACACCCCTGCGCCGGCTGACGCCGGCTATCCCTGCCGCTTTCATCAGCCGCTCGATGCGCTTACGACCGACATGCACGCCTTCATCGGCGAGTTCAGCGTGGATGCGCGGCGCCCCATACGTCTCTTTCGATACCTTGTGGATCGCCCTGATGCGCTTGACCAGCACCGCGTCGGCGCTGGCCCGGGCGCTCTGCCGACGGTCCAGCCAGGCATAGTAGCCCGAGCGGGAGACCCCGAACGCAGTGCACATGGCATGGATGGGGAACATGGCCTGGTTCGCCGTCATGAACTTGAAGACCGAGACGACATCGCGTCGCTCTGAGCAAACCAGGCCGCGGCCTTTGCCAGGATATCTCTCTCCTGTCGAAGCTGGCGGTTCTCCCTGCGAAGGCGGCGAAGCTCCTCGCGCTCCTGGCTGGTCGCGCCGTCGTCGCGGCGGCCGCCATCACGATCGGCCTGCTTGATCCAGCCATGGATCGTCGCGGCGCACGGCTCGAATTCGCGTGCCAAGTCCTCAATGCTGCGGCCCGCACGCGCCAGGGCAACGATCTGTTCCCTGAACTCAGGGGGGTAAGGATGCCTCGTTCTCGGCATGATGAAACTCTCCTCTCATAAATCGGATTGTGTCCATCAAACCGGGGGAACTCCAGGCTTTGGCTTCTGTTTGCGTTTGCGGATGAGCGTGAGACTTGCGTTGCGCAGATGCGCCAGGGCGGGAGCGTTTCCGGTCCTGACGCGGCAGGCATCTTCGGCGAAGGTTCCGTCACGGACGCGGAACAGGCGGTTATTCACGGGCGACTATCTGGGCGCACCAGTCACCTTTGGTGACAGTGCTTGCATGAGGCTGTCACCGCTCGTTCGTAGTGAATGTCTGCTCTTGGCAACGCCGCAAGGAACGGCAGCTCAATCGGCCAACCTACCATTCAGCTTGGACTGAAGGCTCGGTGGAACCGCGTGAACGCGTTGGCTAATACGTTCAAATCGTTGGCCGCGGGTGCAACATCCCGTGCAGCGTTTAGCAGCTCGCCTAAAACATTGGCGCGGTCCGCAAAGAGCAACATGACACTGATCCAGCGGCGGGGATCGCGTTGAGCTGATGCAGCGAAAACCTCCGGCTTAAGTTCGGACACGTGAACCGGCGTTACGCTGTCCAGAGCTGCGGCGAGTCGAACTTGTCCTTCCCGGTCACCGAATGCCTCGGCCAGAGTATCACGCGCCGTTGCACGAAGTTCGGGCGTGGTTGCTCT